>JAJEIJ010000020.1:0-22184 GCA_022827725.1 Acidimicrobiia bacterium | reverse complement strand
GGCCGTTCAATGAGGGCCGGGGGGTTAGCCCCGGCGACACCTCCACGTACTCGGCGGGGTTGGTGCCGTTGACTCTCGTTCAATGAGGGCCGGGGGGTTAGCCCCGGCGACACGCCTTCCCGCCCGTGCTGGGCGGGTATGTGCAGTCCGTTCAATGAGGGCCGGGGGGTTAGCCCCGGCGACACCCCTCCTTCTTTACTTTCGGTGTCGGTGACTGATCTTCGTTAGGAGGGGAAAGGCATGGATTTAGCTGGATTGGCTTCACGCTCTATTCGATTGTCAAGGATCACCGAAGGTTCTCACCTGCTTGAGAAGAACCCGCATCAAGATTATCGCTCGGCTAGGACAGCTGTAGCGCTGGTCAGACAATCCAAGTGTCCCCGAGTCGGTGAGGTCGATCGATCCCGATGACCATGCGGCTGTCATGCAGGTTGCCATTTACCTTGTAGATGATGATGCTGTCAGCGCTCAGGTCAATGGCATCGTATAGCTCACCGATCAGCTGAGCGTGTGACTCTGGGGTCAGGCGGCACTCGAACACTGACAGCTGTGCGCGTTCCCCGTACGCAGAGCAGATGTCGGCTATTCGGCGCAGCCTGGCAGCGCCTGCTGGTGTATCCGTGTCAGAGATGTCGTAAGCGACTATGACATCCATGGATCAACCTTCAAGCAGGAAGGGTGGATAGCCCGGCAAGTCGCCGCGGAGCCATCTAGCCATGAGAGTGGCTTGCGCAGTGGGGATGGCCCACCGTTGGACGGAACGACCGAGAACTTCATGGGGGAAAGAGGTGTTCTTGTGGTCTTCCCAAAGACCGATCAGCTTGCGACGTCCTTCGTCGGATAGGTAGCAGGCACCACCGGGGGTCTCGATGAAGTGCTCGGGTGTGATCTGGCCCCGCCTGATGGAAGTGACCACGAAGCGGTCTGTGAGTGCTCGAAGCTCTTCAGTCAGGTCCAAGGCGAGTGACGGGCGCCCAGCACGCAGGGCCTGATGCAGGAATCCGACCTGGGGGTCCAGACCAATGGCATCGCACGCCCCGGTTGTCTCAGTAGTAACTAACCCATAGCAAAAGGACATGGCAGCATTGACCATGTCGCGAGGTGGTCGGCGGGTCCGTCCGCTGAACTCTAAGGGGCTGCTCTCAAGTACAGCGGCCAGACCATTGAAATAGACACGGGCTGTGTCACCCTCGATACCTCGGAGTGTGTCTCGGTCTCCAGCAGATGCAACCCCCTCGATTCGCTGCAATATCTGGTCACTCCGATCACAAAGCTGAATTGCAATGTCAGGTTCGGGGTGATCGAGCCCCCACCTTCGGAGCACAGCGGCGCTGTTGCGGATCTTCGCCGAGACGATGAGACGAGCTGCGCCAATTGCTGCGGTCGCGTCACGGGCGGCGAGGTGATGAGCTGCCCGCAGGTGGACGTTACCGGCAATAGGACCGCCAACAACGAACTTAATCTTCCCCCCTCTGGTCAGCGCTGACACTCTGATCTTTCGACCAACGCATTGAGCAATGGCATCTGTAGTGATGTGCCCGGCGAACATCACAACGGCATCAACGCCTCTAGTGGTATGCGGCGTTTGGCTTCAGGTGTTGAGATGATCAGCGAGCCCTTCTTGTGGCTGATCCTCGCTTGGTATTCAATTGTGTAGACCGTGTTGCGTGTTCTGCCTCCGTCCGAACCCGCAAAACCCGTTGGTTCTGTCATGCCGGGAGCACTTGAAGGAGGTATGCCGCCACCCTCCCCGAGTTCGCGGAAATCTCAGGCAAGCAGTGGTGGCGAAGCTGACATTGGGTACAGCGAGCGTCATTTGGCGCGCCTGGGAGAACACCATCGACCAGCTGCTCTCGGATTTCTGCCACTGTTTGGAGCGTCATTCGGCGAAGTTCCGAAGTGAGCTCCACCTGAAATCGACGCCGCGGCCCGCCATACCAGATCGCCGCCCCCGAAATTGATGTGTCGAGCATTTCTTCGAGGCAGATCGCCTGAGCACAAACCTGGAGGTCGGCAGTGATGCCATGACGGACACCTGACTTGTGCTCAACCGGTCGGATGGTTCCACCTTCTAGGACTTCTACAACATCGGCGCGACCTGACAGTCCATACCTCTCCGACCAAAGCGGAACGGCTCGAAGAACTTGCTTACCGCGTTCGATACGGGACTGCGAATGGTCATCGACGCGCCGATGCTCTCTCCTCCCCCTGACCGTGTGCGGGTTCTCGGCCCAGATGCCGTCCACATGTATGAGGGCGCATTGGCGAGGGCAGTACTCGTAGTGTTCGATAGCCGATACCGGCACTATTGGGAGGGCAGGACCGTCCATTTCCCAGGGGTGGTCGTACTGATCAGCGCCTAGAACGCGATCTGGGCGTTTGGATTCGCGTGCTGCTGAGGCCACGGGTGCTGTCGGCGCTAGCTGTGGGTCTGTAAGGCCTAGTTTCCCAACCGGTGTGGACCCCGAGTCTCTCCCACTCGGATTTGCTGGTTCGCCATTGAAGGACATTGCCGGTCTTTCGGGGTTTCCAGGTCTGATGCCATGCGTCCATAAGCGCGTCTATCCCCCACCGGTCCAATGGCTGACTCCATGCTGGCCATATGAATACCCCCTCTCGTCGGCCACCTATTCCGTGGCCTCTCTGCCTTGCCCTCTCTTGGCGCTGCTGGATGCCGTCACCGCGGACAGGCAGCAGTGCCAGACCGAAGAATGCGAGAACTTCGATGACCGGGTCAACAAGGATCAGGCCCCCGCTCTCATTCGCCCGATCTGGTATTCGGGATATGTCAAACCCGAGCCCGTTGTCAGCCACGGGCACAGAAAGGCCGACGAAGGCATCCGCGACTGCCTCAATCAGTCCGGCGGGATCATCGTGGGGAATGTGTCCGTTGACCTTGACGAGCCGATGATGGAGCCATTTGATCGTTCCAGGACCGGCTGGGTCGAAGGGTGCGTGGGCTACTTTCCCGGAGTCCAGGGCGAGGTCGGTCAGCGACGAAGACAGGGTCCAGGCATCGGGATGCCCCCTAGTAGCGTTGACGCGTTCCACAAAGACCTCAACGGGAACCTGCCGCTCCATTGGAGCGCAGCCTTGGCGGTCTCTGGCCAGCGGCATCTCTTCTAGGCGCCCTTTACCTGGCCAGGCTTCTGCCACAGCGGTTCCCGGCTCCCTGCGAGGGTGATGGAGTACCGCTATCGGAGAAGGGTCAGAAGTCCAGCTGAGTCTCATCTCCGGGTCGAGAACGGTAGTTCCGACTGCGGCAAGCCAGCCGTTGATCCATTCCGCTGGGATGCCCGGGCACTCGCGGCTCGTGGCGCTGCTCATCGGATTTCCCCCTTTCGTGACATGAGATGGTCTGCCTGCCGGACGATGGCTTCGAGCAGCGCCAATCCCCAGCATCCGTAGCGCCGGTTCAATGCAGCGAACCTGGCCGGTTGCTCCCAGTCTGCACACGACAGGTCCGCACCGGCGGTCACTTCGCGTCCTTCGATCTGGTGGTCAACTGTGGTTCCATTCTGGTCATTGACGGGTGCTACCAGCGGGCGGCCCCGGCCGTGGTGGGCTACTACCAGATGGAGGAGGAGCCTCTGCTCTTCATCGGTCAGACCATGACCGCCCTGTGCCAGCCAGGCATGGGCAAGTCTGCGCGACAGCTCTTCATGGCGTCCGCCCCTAGGCCATCCGGACGCGTTACGGCGGCGTTCCCATTCCGACCCTGGAGTGTTGGACTTGGCCAGGAGGCCGGGATGCGTCTTGTCGGGATCAAGCCAGTTCTGGAACCTTGTATCGGCTTTGCCAATATCGTGCAGGCGGGCCGCGAGCTCGACGATCTCGGCTGTGCGGCTATCGACACCTGCGGCTTTGGCGATGGTCTTTGCAGCCACGGCGGTGTCTTTGCCGTGGGCTTCCAAGCTCACACGATCGGCAATTGACAGTTCCTCATATTCGTCGATGATGACTTGCGGGGCAGTTTCGGGCTTCTCGTTATATGAGTAAACAGGAAGTCGCGGCGATTCACCAGCCGGTTCCACGACCGCCTGCCCGCTGTCCCCTCTGTCTATCCCGTCTTTGAGTGCTTGCAAGAAATCGCTCCATTGTTCCCGTAGGCCGTCTCCATCGAACGGCGGGGGAACGTCGGAGTCCATCAGCACGTTGCAGAGCCTGACCGCCGCTTGCTCGACCTCTCCGGGCTCAGGCTCGCCGTCTTTGTGCTTGACTAGGCGGCATAGATCCTTCATGGCCTCGCCGAGTTCTTCAGGGACTGACTCATACAGACCGGCCAGAGTGCTTTCGGAAATGACGAGGCCATTGTCGAGCAACGAGGCGTCCTTCGCTAGTTCCTTCGTCGCGAGGTTCCAATGCCCGTGGCTGTCCAGCTTTCCGATCCTGCTGGGAGCGATGATTGTGTCGCCGGGGTACAAAATAAGTTCGCCGTTGCCGTCCTCTTCGATCTGCTCTGCGGAATGTTCTGTGCCGATTCGAACGCAGTCGGCCCCAGCGAGCGCCTTTCGGGCTTCATGCAGGGGGACTGAGACGACCTCCTGGGAAGATATGCGGGGCCATATCCTGTTGCCGATATCCGGCACGTGGACTCGCCAGACGACATCGACGTCTCGTTCTTGCTCGCGGCGCCCTGAGAAGTACGGTTCGACAGGTGCCTCTCCTGGTGGTGGTGTGGTTGTCTTGACCCACTCCCCTAGCAGGGCTTCTGCCAGAACAGGCGCATCTGTGGATTCCTCGGGGGTGTCTCCGAGCACGTTGGCGATCTTCCCGGGTGACATGTCAACGGCCTCGTCGAAGCCGATCGAGCCCAGCAGTTGTTCGAGCACTCTGGCTGGTTCGTCACCGTAGACGGGCCACTGACCGTCTTTGGGTACGACGTGGACGTAGACGCCTCGGGCATGGGATCGCTGTCCGAGCCGGTTGAGGCGGCCGAGGCGTTGAGTCAGTGCGCGGACACCACACGCCTCGGTGATCAGGTAGTTGGCGTCGAGGTCTGCTCCGACTTCGAGGGTCTGGGTGGCGACAACAACGAGATGCTTGTTGCCCTGGTTGCCAGGTGATTGCCCAGCCCGCATCCTGCCTGTGATCTCGTCGACCACTTCGCTGGCTTCAGCACCGCGGATTCTCCCGGTGGCTACCCTTACGATGCAGTCGCGTCGAGAGTCCAGAGCTTTTGCAATTGCCAAAGCTGTCTTGGGTGTATTGGCGAACACAAGTATCCCGGCCGCGGGTTCGGGGTCGAGGCTGTCCAACAACTTCTTTGCCGCGGATGCGATCAACTTCGTCGGGTCACCTCCAGCGTGCTGCTGGATGCTCAAGAGCTTCGAAGCTCCCAGGCGTCTCTTTATTTCTTCGTTAGACCTGTCGTCTTCGTTGAGGGCGAACGTGTCGGCTCTAGGGCTGCCTGTAGCGGTCAGCGAGGCAACCGCTACGCCCCTTCGTTGGCTCGGCAGCACCTGCTCATCTCCTGCTCCAAGCCCACCGTGGCCACTGATGGACTCAAGGAGCACTTGAAGCGGTTGGGCCAAGTGAGCCTCGTCGAGGAGGAGGAGGCTGTCCGTTCCGGCAAGCGCAGCGTCGATCGGCCGCATTGATCTCGAAGACCCATAGCCCCGGAACAACACCCGTGAGCCGTACATGGGGATGGTGGAGCAGATGATCGCCGGTTGGGCAGGGGTCCCAGGCCGATTATGCGGCTGAACAGGGGTGCTAGGCCGAGTACGGGAGTCGCCGCCCCGGAGGCGAAGTGCCTGCAATGGTGGCCCAACGCCGGCGATGCTTCGGAGCCGGGCTGCAACGGCTTTGACGGCCATTGCGGCCTCGCCGGTCACTGGATCGACTGAAAAGAGCTCTTCGTTAGTCGCGACACTTGGCCGATCATCGGGGTCGGCCAGTAGTGCTGCAATCCGCGAGGCGTACTGGTAGGTGTCGTCCACCAGTAGGCGGCGATTCACTACCCACCAGATTCTGGTGGGAGCAGTACGGTCGCCTGGGGCTCGATCAGCCTGGCGGGCAAGCGTCCAGATGGCTATGTCAACGCAGGCGGTCTTTCCCAACCCTGTGGGAATGCCAACCAACTCGGGCCATTCGCCGGTCTCGGCAACCTGCTCGGCCAGACGTGCTTGCCAGGGGAACGGCTCACGGCCATTGATTGCCTCGTACCACTCGTGGAACGACGGACACTCGGGGATGCTCATGCTGCTGCCTCTGGTGGGTCGCACGGAGCGCACAAGCCAAGTCCATAGCTCCGGGCAGCACCGATGACGACTGGACCCATGACCCGTTCCTCAAAAATCAGACCAATATGAGCGTAGGGGCGGGTTTGGGAATGCCCAGGCCGACGAGTCTCAGTGGGATGCAGATCCACACCTCCCGGCAGCAAAGGCTTCCGGCTGATCCGAAACTTGATGGGCTTCGGCAATCCTGCTTGCTCACACCAACGAACCACCGCATTCGAGTCAATTCGCCCATGAAGGTCGTTGACTGCCGGAAGGGCAGTCACCCATTGGCGCGCCGGACCCGTCCACCGTCGGCGGTTCGTGGTCCATCCCTCTCGGGATCGGTCAACTGCTACCTTCTTGCCGCCTGCCAGCGAAAGCGACTCCATGGAAAACAGAACATTGGCCAGGTTTCGCGCCTCCGTCTCGTCAACCCCGCCTGGCACCCAAACCGCAGCACCGTGGACCTTCCCATCAGAGTAGGGATGTCCCACGTTCGGCAGTGCGAGAAACCGGGCTAGCTGGTACTCGGCGCCGTTGTTGACATGGCCGTGCAACCAGGCGGGAGGCTCGCCATACTGCTGTTGGTATCGGGCAAGAGCAGCTTGTTTGAGTCCATGGGCAACTACTACAGCTCTTCGGCCCGCTAATGGTCTTTGAAACCTCAACCATGCCCGAACTCTGCCCAGGTCTGGATTCGGGATCGGATCGTTTGGATGTCGATATCTAGTTCGCAGCTGGTGCCGTCGAGTCTGGCCCCTCGTTGCACCATGCTGTGACCAGGCATCAAACGCGGCCATCCATCTCTTCACATCGCCCCGGGTGTGGATGTTGACGAATTCTTCGCCCTCGTCATCTGGAATCCATGCGAGGCCGCGGCCGACGTCGGCAGAGAGTTCGGAAATCTGAGCGACGGTGATCTTCACAGGCGAGTCGGCACAGCCCAGATACCCCACTCGCGCTGCCCGATACTCAAGGGCTGACAGATCGGCATCGCCTACTTCGATGTCGTAAATAAACCGGACCCATGGGTTCCGCGGTGCCACCCTGACCCCAGGACGAACTAGGACGCCTTTACGGGCCAGATACTCCTGTTGCTGGCTCCTTGCTCGGTCCTGCCCGGCGACATAGCGCTCTTGGAGCGGCTGATGGTGCGGGCCGGGATCAGCGTGGATTACCGGAGGGTCTGCTGCCGCCAACAAGTCCAATTCGCTGCCAGTTGTGCGTCGGCACCGCTCGCGGGTGCCGTCTGCGGCGATCATGGCAGCAAGGAGCCGGGCCGGGGACGGCGGCCACTCACCATGGGTTTGCCGCCCAGTCGGTGCAGAGCCATCTGGGTCGGCCCGATAAGTGCCGTGCAGCAGTTCAACCTCGAAGATGAGCACCCTACTTCTCCATAGCATCAAGGTCTGGCCAGGTAGCCCGAATTGCCGCTGTCAGGCCTTTGTTTGGGGTCAGGGTCACGGGGTCGGCACCCCACCCTTCAGTCGGGACATCCAGAGAACGAGCTGCTGCAAGAGCCGCTTGCACCAACTCCTCGGTACTTTCGATGGTGATGCCGGTTGAGTCGAGCCGAGCGGCCTGATCGGCCAGGACCAGATCCGTGCCGGAGCGGAGCGCGAACGGCCTCCCGAATGCGATCTGGTGTGCGTGAATCCCGAGGGCCGCGAGCAGGGTTCTTGCTGACGCGTCCTGTTCATCGGAAAAGCCATCACCAAGGCGGACTCGGCGCAGCTGTGGGAAGGAGAGGGTGGCACGCTGGCTGATTCCTCGAAACGACACTGGTGCCAACCCTGAGTCGGCGGGAACCTGTCCATGGCCAATGTTCGAAATCGCCCCAGCCTTCTTGCCGTCTTTCGAGCCTGACTTCTCGCCTTCAACGAGCTTCCATTCGCCGCCCAGCAGGTCAGCATCATCGAAATCAACCCGGTTGGTGTCCTCAATGTTGTAGGGATCACCCTTGACCCCAAGAGTGCGAGTCAACTCACCGGGTTCTCCACCTGAGGCTGGGTCCCAGCCGACGATTTCCGACACCCACACACGTGCATGCTTGGCCTGGGACCGGTCATTTCCAAGGTGCGATTGCCAAAATCCATAGAGAAGTGCTTGAGGGAACCAGGCCATCAACGCCCCAGCCGCGTCGGCAGTGGCGTCGATAATCGAACGCCCAACGGAGGACTTGGCGAACGGGTTGCCATCCAGAAGGGCGTCGCGCAAGTAGGCATCCCCGCTGCGGTGCGGCCACCGCAGGCTAGACAGCCTGCGTGGGAGATGCGGGGGAAGATGCGCGAAGTCCTCTCCAGTCAGGTCCAGCACCAGACGAGGAACACCGGTTTCATCGGCTGTCGCCTCCAGAGCCGCTTCCAGCCGGTTGGCCTGTGAGGGCACATTGTCGATGACAATCACCGGAGTCGACTCAGCCGCCTCTGGACTCTCCCATCGCTTGTCATGCTGGTAGCGCCCACCGGCATAGATGGCTGGATTGACCGGGGTTCCATGGCCGCCAACTGGTTCCAGTGCCGCATCCAGCACAATCGCGCCGTCGGCGGCGTCTTCATCGCAAGCTGCTCGCAGCATACTCAGGGTTAGCGGGGTCATAGAGCCCCTCCTTTTCTTGTCGTAGGTTATGGGCGTCGAAAAATTAGCAAGAGTCAGTGACAATTGGTTGAGATAGCCGCGAATCCCCTGGTAGAGCTCTAGATCGGGGATTTAGAGCTAGCCACTACCCAATTGCTTGCGTGAGTCAGAATAAATCGATGGTTTGTGCGCTGGCGACTGCCGAACCCCCAGATCATCTGACTCCCAATCGTCTTCCACCTGGACTATCTCGTGGATATCCCCGCGCTCATTGACCTGGCGTCGGACCCGACTCGAACCCATTAGGGTCTCTTCGTGCGTCGTGCGCTCGACGTGAGTCTTAGTCATTCGTTTGTAGGTGGCCTTCATATTGTCTCCTATTAGACAGTCATATGTAGGCATCGCTACTATACGGCCGGTGAAGAAAAACAGCAAATGAAAGAATTGACAATGTCTTCTAGGGGGTATGCCCGTTGCCGGACAGCGTTTCCAGCCTTCGTTTAACGTAGACCGTCATCTGTGAAGGTCTTGAGAGCCTCCCCATGTTGCCGGAACTAGAGTTCCGGCCCTCGTCGTGAGCGAACCCCGCTCTTGGCCCTAGTGAACCTCCTCAGGTAAGAAACCACCACCATGCCTACCACCAAGAGCTACCGCCGACTGCATAATTGGGTCGCGGCCCGTCCGGGTGCCGCTGAGCGGCTCGCTGAACTCCGGAAGAAAACTATGGCTGAAATGAGACTCTACGAACTTGACCAGTCGTCAAAAGTTCCCTCCGACTGCCGGTCGCCGGAGGGCAGGGGCTGACCCACGCCCCGAATTCGACACCTATCCACGCCTTTGAGCGCGACCCCGCTCCGCACCCACCGAGGGATATCCCAGGGATATCCCATTCGTATGCCACCCAGATACACCTGAGTCGTAACGCTCAAGCGGCTTGGTAGGCGATGATCTTGCGGTTGGCGAGCCTCTGCTCGAACCGGATAGCGGCCTCAACCTGTACGAGGTCGAGGCTATAGGCGTGGGCAAGCCACTCAGCCGGATCCCCGGCTGCATACATTCCGTGAAGCACCTCGGTGCCCATGCGGGTGCCTTCGATAATCGGAGTTCCGAACTGGCGTCGCGGATCGACCACGATGTGGGCATCGCGCCCGTCAGGCCAATAGCGAACGGGGATATCGCCCTCAAAGTCGACCCGGTCGAAGAACGCGGTGACGGATTCGGCCATGACGTCGCCGTTGTCGTTCAAATGAGAGCCAGGAGTTGTGCAGAGTTTGCGGCGGGCAAGCGGGTACGGGACATCACAGCTTCTCTGCCACATTGAGGCATACTTCCTCAGCTTCTGAAGCCGCATACGCTGGGACCCTCGGTACGCGGCAAGATGGCCCGCTTCGATGAACTCGCCCCAAGTGACATGCCTCGGTGTGGCAGAGCAGCCTGCTGCGCTCTTAGCCCTCAGGATGGGCGGCCGACGCGTGCCATCGGCAGTGATGTAGCCGTCAAGCCACCTGCCGAGCGTCTGAGGTGCGATGCCCAGCAGCCGGGCAGCATCGCTCCTGCGATACATCTCGAGATCGAGCACCGTCGCGTCGCCCATCACCGTCCCTTCTTCTGCTGCGCTGAACTCGGTCCGTCAGGATACCCAAGAAGATTCTGGAATCGAACCGTTCGGCACATCGGATAATCGAAAGTCGGTCAGGCCGGAAGCAAAGGCAAGGCGGACGACTCCGGTCAGGATGGGGCAGTTGAGCGTTTCGACCCGGGCGACTCAGCCGGCACCATACGACGGGCACGTTCGGCTTCAAGGGCGGCTACAGCATCTTCACTGGTCAAATGGCCTAGATCCCTTCCTTCGATACGCTCGATGACTTCTTCAAGAGTTGAGTCGGGTGCTGCTTGAGAGGACTCGTCGAGGCAACCCTGACCCTCAATGTGCTCGGAGTCGGCAGTGCTCACAAGGTGATGGCGTCTTCGAGGATGCGGTGGCGTTTGCGGGCCTTCAGCCCTTGAGAGGGGATGATGTCGATTTCGCATCCGAGCAGCGCTCGCAGTTCTTCGGCCAAGTCCGACAAAGTGAAGTAGGTGGTTCCCGGAGCGAAGTCGGCGAGGAAGTCGCAATCGCTGGTCTCGGTATCGTCACCGCGGGCGGTGGAACCGACCAAGGCTATGGAAGTGGCATTATGACGACGGGCAACGTCGAGGATGGCGCCGCGGTGGGTTCCGAGAATGGCATCGCGGCGGGTCATGTCAGCGATTGTAACGTTCTGGGCCACCGAGCACGGTCCCGTTTTGGTTCGCTGGTAGTCGGGGATGGCGTGATGACCAATTCGGCACGCCTTTTCTATCTGCCACTGTTCGACAAATGGGGTTGCCATCCATGGCTGATCGGATACCCTGATCGTGTTCTTCCCCGTCTGCCCTGTCCGCAGGGCATGGCGGGGCTACTTATTTTTGGCCGCCGCCGCTCTTGCCTTGGCCCAGAGGTTAGGGATGACGGCGAGCCGAAAGCTGTCACTTTGCATCGTTACACTGGTTGCAATCGGTGGATGAGAGGAGCGCAATGTCAAACGCTCTGGTCGCGTCGGCTCGCGATGTGGCTTTGGAGATTGAGCGGCGCTTGCCGGGCATCGGCGAAGCGAAGTTGCACAAACTGCTTTACTACGTGCAGGGATACCACCTTGCGTGGGAGCAGGGACCGGCCTTCAAGGAAGAAATCGAGGCCTGGGAGCTTGGCCCCGTTGTTGCCCGACTCTGGCGCGACCGAAAGTACAGTTTTCTGGGCAAGCTGAGCCGATCAATCAGGCCTCCTATGCCACTGCCCGAAAGTGTGCGCAACATCACTGTCAACGTCATCAGCAGGCTGGGCGACAAAAGCGGTGCCGAACTCATCAAGGCTACCCACGCCGAAGACCCTTGGCGACTCGCAACCCGTGAGGGATGCAACATCGCCAACCAGGAAATCTCCCACCAATCGCTCATCGATTTCTTCAGCACCGAACCCGACTGGGTCCGCCATATGCGCGAGCATGTGGCCACGATCCGCGACAACAAAGACTTCGTGCCCGATCCGCCGGGTGCCCTCGACGCCGTCATCGCAAAGCACTTTCCCGGCTAGAGGGTTCCCGTTTGCAGGTAGCCGGGGTCGGCGTGGTTGCGGAGGTGGTCGATGGTCTGTGCGCAGCGGTTGAGGGTGGCGGCTTCGTCAGTGGGGATGGGGATGGGGCGCAGGGCGGATTTGGCAATAATGGCTAGGGCGTGTTCGAGGAGGTCGGCGGCGGCGCGTATGTGGTGGGCGGTGTTGTCGGGGGTGATCATCTGTTGGAATGAGTCCGACTGGCCCAGGTAGGGGGCGAACCTCCAGTTGGTATGGGCGCCATCGCGCTCGGCGGTGTCGAGCGTGTCTAGGACGGCATCGACAAACGGGCCTGAGGGGGTGGGCCGGAGCTTGCCGGCCATGATGTCGATGTTGTGGGTGTTGTCGAGATACCGGCGGAGGTGAAGCCGGCCCAGCGCGGTCAGACTCTTCTCGATGCTCATGTGGGCGGACTCCAGCGCAGACTCATAGGCGTAGTTGCGGTCGGCAGGAGACCACTCCCCTGTGGCTATCTCGCCGGGGATGGATTTGAGGATTCGGACCACTTCCAGGTTCTTGCGGTGGGCCTCTTCAAGGTCTTTGAGGGCGAGGCCCCAGTCGTCTCGCAGCACGGCGGTCTCCTCGGCCAATGGGGCCGGAGGTGGGCAGGGGCGCTGCATGAGGGTGATGCCCTGGGCGTGCGCTTCTCCGAAAACGGAGGAGCGGGCATGCTCCAAGCTCCACTCCCATTCGCCGATAGTTGTGAGGATCACCTCGCATTTGATCCCGCAGGCAGCTTCTGCCGCCTGGCGCAGGGCGTGCTGCGCGGCACCGTGGTCGGTGCTGGCCGCCCGGGGTGCCGCGGTTACCGCGATGAGGTCGATGTCGGACTCAGCCCTCTGGGTTTGTTTGGCCACCGACCCGAACACGACGACCCGGACGATGTGCGGATCGGCCGCGGCTATCGCCTCCGCCGCGCGGGCCGCGTCATCAAGCGTCGGCGCTTTGTCGGCTACGAGGGTCGCCATAGGACGACTTTACCGGGAAGGGGTCGAAAATCGGTCAAACCGATGCTGTGGATTTCTCCTTGGCCCTGAAGTGGGGGATGACGTGGTGGCCGAATTGGCGGATGGTTTCGAGCATGACTTCTTGGGGGATGGTGCCCATTTGGATCATGCACATGATCTCGTCGCAGCCGATGGCCTCGAGCTCGCTCACGTAGCGGATGGCGTCTTCGTAGTTGCCGTAGGCGTGCTCGATGTTGAAGGTGCTGGTGGCGTTGGGGCTGAGCGGGATGTTCATCTCGCTGATCTTGGCGTGGACGTTGCCCACCGCCTCGTCGATGGCCGCGGCGGTGTCCTCGTCGGCTGATCCAGCCCTCGGTGGGGGTGTGCCCAGGTTCCAGTGCATGATGGCCTCGGCGAAGAACCGCTGGCCCCGGGCTCCAATGCGGAAGGCCTCGTCCCGGTCGTCGAGGATCGTGGTGGGGCACAGCGCCGAGAACCAGTTGTTGGGGTGGTCGCTCACGAATCGCTCCCCGGTGCGGGTGGCGATGGCCTCGTCGTAGGTCTCCTTCATCAGGCGGATCTCGTCGGCGCCGGCAAACCCCAGCACCAGCGCCCCGATGCCCAACTCGGCGGCCAGCCGCACGGTGTCCACCTTGGTGCAGGCCAGGTACAGCGGCGGATGGGGGTCTTGCACCGGCCGGGGCAGAATCGGGTGGGGTGAGATGTCGAGCAGGCCGTCCCACTCGAACTCGTCGTCGCGCCAGCAGTTGGAGATGATCCGCAGCGACTCCTCCACCTGGGCATAGGTGTCCTCGGGCTTCACCCCGAATGCCGACATCTCCTGGAGGGTGGCCCCCCGGCCGGCACCCACGTCAAGCCGGCCGCCCGAAAGCACGTCCAGCATGGCGATGCGCTCCGCGGCCCGCAGCGGGTGGTTGTAGCCGAACGGCATGCACACCACCCCGTGGCCGACGCGGATACGGGACGTGCGGGCCGCCACCCAGGTCAAGAAGATCTCCGGGGCGCTCATGTGGGCGTACCACTTCAAGCAGTGGTGCTCCACCGCCCACACCCGGTCGAAACCCACCTCCTCGGCCAGCACCGCCTGATCCACGCAGTCTCGAATGACCTGCTGCTCAACCTCGCGGGATGGATCGGCCATCTGGGCTTCGAAGATCATGGAGAATTTCACGCCGCCATTGAAGCACCCCCGGCCTACTGAGCCCGAATGCTGGAAAACACGCCTTTGGCCCCGCTGTCCGGTGGGGTCTGCCGAGAGCCCTCTGGCTACCATCGTCACGGCATGGATTTCGACGAGACCCCCCAAGAGGCCGCCTTTCGAGCCGAGTGCATCGAATGGCTTGACGCCAACATCCCCGCCGACGGCGGCGGCCCCCGCGACCAGACGGCTATCACCATCTCCGACCCCGAGATTGAGAATGCCTACGTGGCCCGGTGCAAGGCCTGGCAGCGCACCAAGTATGACGGCGGTTGGGGCTCCATCACCTGGCCCACTGAGTATGGCGGCAAGGGCCTGAGCGGCATCCACGAGGGCATCTTCAAGGAGGAGGAGGCCAAGCGGGTGGCGGCCACCGGGGTGTTCGCGGTGGGCATCGGCATGGCCGGCCCCACCATCATCGGCCACGGCACCGACGCCCAAAAGGAGCGGTTTCTGCCCGCCATGCTCAAGGGCGAGGAGGTGTGGTGCCAGCTGTTCTCCGAGCCGGTAGCCGGATCAGATCTGGGCGGGTTGCGGACCACCGCGGTGCGCGACGGCGACGAATGGGTGGTGAACGGCCAGAAGGTGTGGACCTCGGGCGCCCAGTACAGCGACTGGGGCATTCTGCTGACCCGCACCGACCCCGACCAGCCCAAGCACCGGGGCATCACCTATTTCCTGGTGGACATGAACACCCCCGGCATCGAGGTGCGCCCGCTGGTGCAGATCACCGGCGCGGCCCACTTCAACGAGGTGTTCTTGTCGGATGTGCGGATCCCCCATGAGAACATCCTCGGCGGGGTCAACACCGGCTGGGGGCCGATCATGACCACCCTGTCCAACGAGCGGGCCCTTATCGGCGGATCCAACGCCCGGACTCGGTTCAACGAACTGGTGAAGCTGGCCCAGCAGACCGGCACCGATCAGGATCCGGTAATCCGCCAGGAGCTGGCCAAGACCTACACCCGCATGGAGATCCTCAAATATCAGGGGTACCGGGTTCGCACCGCCACCAGCCGGGGCGAGCTGCCCGGCCCTGAAAGCTCCACCATGAAGCTGGCCATCTCGCTGCACTTCGGGGAGATGGGCGACTTGGTGATGGCCATGAACGGCGCGGCCGGGATGCTCCACGGCGACAACGCCCGAGACGAGGGGCGCTGGCAATACGAGTTCTTGGGCCAGTGGGCGTCGCGCATCGGCGGCGGCACCGACAACATCCAGCGCAACACCATCGGCGAGAAAGTGCTGGGCCTCCCCCCCGACATCCGGGTCGACAAAGGCGTCCCCTTCCGGGATATACCCAGCTAGCTCGCTCCGTAGACCGGCGCCGGCTCCGGCGAACCAGCGATGGAAGCGTGTACCGCGTCACCAACCTCAGCAGCAGCAAACTTGCGCCCCATGTCCACCACATGGCCGTGCTGCCAGCCATCGCACACGTTGAGCGCCCCGCCGGCGATCTCAAACACCCGCCCGGTCACGTCGCACGCATCCGAGCCCAGCCACACCACTAGCGGCGAGGCGTTGGCCGGATCCTTCTCGTCCCAGCCCTCGGGGGCCTCTTCCTCGTACATGATCCCGGCGGTCATACGGGTGCGGGCGTCGGGGGCGATGGCGTTCACCGCCACCCCGTAGCGGCCCCACTCCGCCGCCTGCTGGATGGTCAGCGCCGCCACCCCGGCCTTGGCCGCGGCGTAGTTGCCCTGGCCGATGGAGCCCAACAGACCGGCGCCCGAGCTGGTGTTGATGAGCCGTCCTCGCACGTCCTCACCGGCCTTGGACCGGTCCCGCCAGTGGGCCACGGCATGGCGGGCCGGGGCGAAGTGGCCCTTGAGGTGGACTCGCATGATCGCATCCC
This sequence comes from Acidimicrobiia bacterium, assembly GCA_022827725.1. Taxonomy (GTDB): domain Bacteria; phylum Actinomycetota; class Acidimicrobiia; order Acidimicrobiales; family Bin134; genus Poriferisocius. Next base: position 6,232 of record JAJEIJ010000020.1, on the reverse strand, counting down.
ACTCCGGCTCGCTCATGTTGGCCAGCATCCGGTCTCGCAAAAAGCCCGCGTTGCACACCAGCGTGTCGAGGCGGCCCCACGTGTCGATGGCCTGGGCGATCATGGCCTCGGCTTGATCCCAGTCGGCCACATCGGCGGCGTTGGCCTCAGCCTCGCCTCCCATGGCCCGGATCTCGGCCACCACCTCCTGAGCCGGCTCCGACGCGCCGCCCGACCCGTCGCGCTCCACTCCCAGGTCGTTGACCAGTACCCGGGCCCCCTCGGCCGCGAACTCCAGGGCGTGGGCTCGGCCCAGCCCCCGGGCCGCCCCGGTGATCACCACCACCCGGCCGTCGGCGATTCCGGGCATAGTTAGAACTCCGGATTCAGCTCAGACGACACCATCCACATGGCGTAGTACTGGGCAGCACCGCCGTAGGCGTGGCCGATGGAGATCTTGGCCCCCGGCACCTGGTACTCGCCGGCGGTGCCCCGCACCTGGTTGGCCGCCTCAAGACAGCGGATCATGCCCGACGCCCCGATGGGATTGGACGACAAAACGCCGCCCGACATGTTCACCGGGAACGATCCGCCCAGCTCGGTGTCGCCGGCATCAGTCATCTTCCACCCCTCGCCTTCCTCGGCGATGAGGTGCCCTTCCAACCACATGGGCTCGTACCACGAGAACGGCACGTACAACTCGGCACAGTCGATCTGCTCCCGGGGGTTGGTGATGCCCGCCTTGCGGTACAGGGCCTCCGAGCACTCCACCCCGGCTTGGGGCCGCACCGTGTCGCGCCCGGGGAACTGGCCGAACTCTGTGCGCTTGGCGTGGGAGATAACCCACGCCGGCGGGCGGCCCGACTTCTTGGCGATGTCGTCGTTGCCCAGCACTACTGCTGCGGCCCCATCCGAGGAGGGGCACGACTCCAAGAAGTGGAGCGGGTCCCACAGCATGGGCGACTCCCGCACCTTCTCAATGGAGATGTCGGGAAGGTGCAGGTGGGCGTAGGGGTTCTTGAGGGCGTTGAGCCGGTCCTTCACCGCCACCATCCACCCGATGTGCTCGGGGGCTTGGGAGCGGGCGATGTAGTTACGGATCCACGGGGCGAATGTGCCGCCCGCGCCTTGGCCGCCGCTCTTGCCGCCCGACAGCGCCCAGGTGGCGTTGCCTTCCGACTGCTTCTCATAGGCGATGGTCAGCACGGTGTCGTACATCCCCGATTCCACCAGGTTCACTGCCGAGATGGCGGTGGACGCCCCCACCGACCCCGCGGTGTGGACCCGGTGGATGGGCTTGCCGATCGCGCCCAGTGCGTCGCATAGGCTCAGCAGCGGCATCATCACGCCTTCGAGGGCGTCGGGTGCCTTGCCGATCACAATGGCGTCGATGTCGTCGAAGGTGGCGCCGGCGTCTTCCAAGGCCCGGAGGGCGGCCTCCCGCACCAGGCCGTCCAAGGTCACATCGTCACGCCGGCGCTTGTACTTGGTCTGGCCGACACCGATGACAGCACAAGGTCGTGGAGCCATTATCCGTCTCCTTCCAAGACGCAGAGCAGATTCTGTTGCAGGGCCGGGCCGCTAGATGCGTGGGCCACGCCCCGGCCGCCATCGCCGCTGCGGATGGCCCGGGCCAGTTCGATCACCCGAGTGAGGCCCACCGCCATGAACGGGCTGCCGGTAAGCGGCCCGCCCGACGGGTTCACCGAGGTCTCGCCATTGAGGCCTAGGGCATCGCGCAGGATGATCTCCTCAGGGCTGTAGGTCACGGTCAGCTCGGCGATGTCCACCGGGCCGTCGTGCAGGCCCACCCGATCGGCCGCGATGCGCACCGACGGGGAGTCGGTGAGATCCCGCAGCGTGGGGTGGTGCGAATCGATGCGGTGGTCGATGGCCCGGATCCACACCGGGTTGTCGCACAGCTCCCGGGCCTTGTCGGCCCGGGCGATGATCATCGCCGCGGCACCGTCGCTGGTGGGCGGGCAGTCGAGGCGGCGCAGCGGCTGCTGTACGTAGGGCTCGGCCAGCAGCTCGTCCACCGACAAGTCGCCGCTGAGCTGGGCGTAGGGGTTGTCCTTGGCGTTGGCATGGCTGCGGGCTACCACCTCGGCGAAGTCCCTCTCGGTGGCCTTGCCCGCCGCGATGAGCGCCTGGGCTTGGAAACCCGCCTGCGTGCGAGGGTCGAGGCCGATGGGGGCATGGACGTAGGGGTCGGTCTGGAGCGAGAACCCCTCCCGGTAGCTGCCCGGCGAGCACTTGCCCGAGCCCGACACCAGCACGGTGTCGATATCGCCCGACTGGAGTCGCACGAACCCCTCGAACAGGGCCCAGGCGCCGTCCATCTCCACGTGGCTCTCATACACGGGGGGCCACGCCCCCACCGCGTCGATGTTCATGACGAAGGCGAACGGCATCCCCGACAGGTAGTCGCAGCTCCCCGCGATGGTGAAGTCGATGTCGTGGCGGTCCATGCCCACCTGCTCGATCACCGAGTTCACACACGGCATGATCATGGCCGGCTCGCTGTCGTTGAAATGGGCGTGGGAGGGGGTCTGCTCGAACGCGACGATGGCCACATCCTCGGCGAGGCTTACCATGAGTGCTCCTTCAACTCGTCGGCGGGAATGTCGGGCTCACCAGTGGGCTCAAACCGGGCGTACACCGTCTCGGGAATGTTGCCGTAGCGGTTGTCGATGTCCTCCACCGACCGTTCCTCGGGATCGCGCCAGATGCAGCGCATCCGCATCCCCACCCGCATCTCGTCCACCGTCATGTCGCGGATGTCGATGCCGATCACCGGCTGGTCGGTGCCGTCGAACAGGATCGAGCACCGCACATAGGGCTCGGTCTCGGTCTGGCCGTAGTACTGCACCGGGTTCAGCTCGGTGAACGCCACCACGGTGCCCACGTCGGACACTTCCACCTCGTCGGATTCGCTCATCAGCACCCGAGACATGTTGTCGTAGCCCCGGCCGGGCACGTACACCTTGCCGGTTACCGGGCTGCGCTGGCCGATGATCTTGCCGTCCAGCAGCCCTTGGGCGAACCGGGCCCGGTGGGGGTACAGCGGCTCGTTGATGCGCAGGCCGATGAGGTGCTCGGTGATGGTCACCGGCTCCTCGCCCGGCTCGATCACTTGGTCGGCGGCGTCGGCCTCGGGTACGAAGTACACGTCGGCGACAGAGCCGTGGCGCTCGTCCCGGTACTGGGCCCGCACCCTCATGCCGGTGCTGATGGCCTCGGGGTCGCCCCCGGTGTCCACCGCATGCACCAGGGAGGTGTCGGCCCCGTCCAGCTTGATGAAGGCGAAGCCGAAGGGCCGGTCGAAGGGATGTTTGGCCGAGGGCTCGGCCACCCAGGTCCAGTTCACCACCTCCCCGCCGGGGCCCACCTCCACAAGGTCGGGCTCAAGCGTGGCGAAGGTGTCCGGATCGAACTCCATGGGCGGGCACAGCACCCGGTCACCGCAGCGCTGGCCGAGGATGCGGCCGTCGCGCAAACCGGTCAGAAACGGCCCGATAACCGGCCCGGTGGTGCGGGTATAGGGGTACTCAAGGGTGTAATCAACGTCATGCAACTGGGGCACGGCGGCAAGTTCACCACACCCCAGTAGCCGCCCCCAAAGCAAACGGGGTCAGCTCAAAGCGCCGAAGTAGTCAGTGACGTCGTCAATGTAGAGGTCGGGGGCTTCGAGGGATGCGAAGTGGCCGCCGCGGGGCATCTCTGTCCAGCGGACGATGTTGTACCAGTACTCCACCCATGGACGAGCCGGGAAAATACCATCGCCGGGAAAACGGGCGTAGGCGGTGGGCACTTCCACCCGGCGGTCGGGGGCCGAGGATCCTCGGCCCCCGATTCGGGTCTCGTAGTAGAGCCGGTTGGCCGAGGCGATGGTGCCGGTCACCCAGTACACCATCACATTGGTCAACAGCTCGTCTTTGGTGAAGCTGGCCTCGATGTCGTTGTCGGGGCCGATGTCGCTCCAAACCAGGAACTTCTCGACGATCCAGGCAGCCAGTCCGGGCGGGGAGTCGTTCAAGCCAACCGACAAGGTCTGTGGGCGGGTGGCCTGCTGCACCCGGTAGCCTCGCTCCACCAGGTTGCGAGTCCGGCCCTCCGAAAGGGCTGCCTTCTCCTCATCAGTCAGGTCGCGCACTGCTCCGGGCGGAGGCTCAGAGGCGATTATCAGGTTCAGATGGATGCCTGTGAGTCGTTCCGGGGCCTGGAGTGCCATCTGAGTGGTTACCATCGCCCCCCAGTCCCCGCCTTGGGCGCCGAACCGCTCGTAGCCTAGGCGGCTCATCAGCTCAAGGGAGGCCGCGGCCATGCGCCGGGGCGTCCAGCCCGGCTCAGAAGTAGGCCCCGAGAAGCCGTATCCGGGCAGCGACGGGCACACCACGTGGAAGTGCTCCCGGAGCGGCTCGATCACCTTGGCGAACTCGGTGATGGAGCCAGGCCAGCCGTGGTGGATGACCAGGGCCATGGCATCAGGATTGCGGCTGCGGGCGTGGATGAAGTGCAAGTTCTGGTTGTCAATGACCGTGGTGTACTGGGGAAACTGGTTTAGTTCGGCTTCCACCGTTCGCCAGTCGTACTCATGGCGCCAGTAGCGGCACAGCTCTTTGAGGTAGTCCAGGTCGGTGCCCTCATTCCATCCGGCCCCGGGCAGCGGGTCGAACCACCGGGTGGCGTCCAAGCGGCGGTACAGGTCGTCGAGCACCTCATCGGGCACTTCGATGGTGAACGGCTCCACGGCGGTCATCGCTTGCTCCTCAGGACTATCAGGTTCGGTCGTGGAGAGGGCCGGCGGGGAGGCGGCCATCGATGTCGGTGAACCCATAGGCATCGGCCATGTCTCGGGCTGCCACGGCTTGGCCGGTGTAGCGGGACCTCTCGGCGTCGATGGCCAAGGCGGTCACCGCCCGGCCAGTGAACCGGGGCGACTCCGCGGCCGACAGGTCCAAGCTCGGCGGCAGCTCCACCCCGGAGTCAACGGCCACATCGATGCGCTCGGTGCGCACGAAGCCGGGCCACACCGACACCATCGACACCCCGGTGTCCCCGAGCTCGCGGGAACAGTCGGCAGTCATGCGGTCGAGGGCGCACTTGCCCACTCCGTAGGCCACGTGCCAGGCGTACTCTGTGGCCCCCGACGAGCTGATGTTGGCGATCAGGCCGTCGCCTTGATCGATCATCCCCGGGGCGGCCAGCACCGAGGCCACGTAAGCCGAGCGGGTGCCCACATCCATCATGTCGTCCCAGTTGGAGATGGGCACCTCCCAGAAGGGCAGCATGGCGGTCAGCTCGTCGGGAATGGCAAAGGCGTTGTTCACCAGCACGTCCAAGCGGCTGTGATCGGCGGCGATCCGGTCGAACACCGCCCGCACCGCATCGTCGTCGCGGTGGTCGCAGGCCACCGCGGTAGCGGTACCCCCCGCTGCGGTGATCTCCTCCGCGGTGCCTCCCACTGTGCCAGGCAGCGGATGCTGGCCAGCACCTGTTGTACGTCCGGTGATGTACACCGAAGCCCCTGCGGCAGCCAGCTCCAAGGCACAGCCTTTGCCGATGCCCCGGCTGGCCCCGGTGACTAAAGCCACCTTCCCGGCCAGGGGTGATCCGTCCAAAATGCTCATGATGATTCCTCCGGTGGGTTGGCACTGGGTGGATTGGCAATGGGTGGGTTGGCAATAGCCATGGGGGGCGACGAGCACGATGTGGACCCCTTGGCCCGGAACGGGGAGTGGCAGAACACGAACCGGTCCACCCCGGCGGCGGCGACCTCTTCGCAGCTCAGCGACTCCCCCAAACGGATGCCCTCTTTCACCAGCATGAGCTGGTGACCCACCGACATCCACCCCTCGGTGGCCTCGAAGTCGTAGAAGCCCCACATCCAGCTGTCGGTGGACACCAGCGCCGGACGGTGAGAGGCCAGCCACTTGTTCTCGGCAATCCACGGCCCCGGCGATCCAGACAGGAACCGCTCAGGATCTTCCCGAGAAAGGCTGATCCACCCGGTGCGCAGACACAGAGCGTCGCCTGGCTCGGGATCGGGCAGGCCTTGGCGCTCCCAAGCCCCCTCGATCTGCTCCACAGTGATGCGGTGTTGGTCTGTGAGCCGAGGCAGCCCGGCCTGGTTCGTCTCCACATCACCGGTGGTGGGCGCCCCCAGGGCGGCCCCCGCGAACAAAACTACCCCAGTGTGAAGCCGAGCACCCCCAGAGGGAACGTCCAAGGCGGGCACCCCCGCCGGGCG
>JAJEIJ010000044.1:0-65090 GCA_022827725.1 Acidimicrobiia bacterium | reverse complement strand
TCGCCTGGATCGGCCGCTACAACACACGGCGAATCCACTCCACCCTCGACTACCACACCCCCACAGAATGGGAGGACAACCACCGACAACGACTAGAACAAGCCGCATAAACCAAGTGTCCGGACAACGGGGGGAACCTCAGAGAAGGGCAAGGCCAAGGGGATCGCCTTGGTACTGGTGGCCGACTACGACTCCACCAACCGGGAACTGGTCAATGCCCGCCTCTCCGACGGCACGCCGCTGCCCATGCAAGAACTGGTTCGCCTCGCCCTCAAAGCCGACATATTCCCCGCTGTGTTCAACGCCAAGACCCAAAACCTCTGGCTCGGCCGGAAGCGGCGCACCGCCACTGACGCCCAGCGCATCGCCCTGATGGTGCGAGATCAAGTTTGCATCGGCTGCGGTGCCGCCCCCAACCGCTGTTTCTCCCACCACGTCAAGTTCTGGAGAAACGGCGGGCCCACCGACTACCCCAACCTTGTCCTCGTCTGCAACGACTGCCACCACGAAATCCACGACAACGGCTGGCAGACAACCCAAGACTCCGATACCGGCCGTTGGAAAACCCATCCCCCACCGGACGCATTTCCCGATACCGGATCAACTACCTGGCAACCCACTCACGTCAACTCTGTGCTGCTGAGCTGAGGCTCAAGAGATTCCGGCGCTGCTGAGAAAAACCGCTCACCCTGACTACGTTCTCGGCGCTGGCTTCGCGCTTCTAGGAAGCTGAACGGGTGGGTTGGATCAGAGCAGGGCGTTGACTCTGCGGGCGAATTCTAGGTCCAACTCGGTGAGGCCGCCGGCGGCGTGGTTGGTTATGGCGATCTCTACGGTGGACCAGACGTTGGACCACTCGGGGTGGTGAAAGAGGCGCTCGGAAATCAGTGCTACTCGGGACATGAAGCCGAACGCCTCCGAGAAGTCCGAGAAGTTGAAAGTTGCCGCCAGCTTGTCTCCTTGGCGCTCCCATCCGGGCAGGTCTTCCAAGGCGGCGGCGATTTCCTCGTCGCTGAGCAGTCTCTTGGCATCGGCTGTCATGTCTTGCTCCAAGTCCTCGAGTTCTCAACCCAGCCTATTCGCTCTCAGATCCCACCCCTTCAACTCCTAGAGCCATGGGTCGCCTCCTAGGTGAATTTCAACCGGTGATTCGGCGCGGGTGTCGATCCAGGGATCGTAGCCAGTGTCCTCCAGCTGGGCGGCCAACTCTGGGCCTCCGGTCTCCGCGATTGCACCGTCGATGAGGATGTGGACCACGTCGGCGTGGAGCACAGTCAACAAACGGCTGAAGTGGGTGATGGCCAGCACACCGAGGTTGTCCTCATGGGTGGCCTGCTCGATTCGGTGGCTCACCGCGGCAAGAGCGTCCACGTCGAGCCCGCTGTCCAGCTCGTCCAAGATGGCTATTCGGGGCCGGAGCACGCCGAGTTGCACCGCCTCGCTTCGCTTCATCTCGCCGCCGGACAGGTCGACGTTTAGCGAGCGGTACAGGAGGTCGGGGTCGAAGTCGACCAGCTCGGCCTCGGCGGCAACTTGGGCTTCCACGGCGCTCCGATCGCCTCCCGCGGCTTCCACTGCTTCTTCCAGCATGTTCTCCAGACCCACACCCGGGACCTCGGTGGGGTACTGCTGGGTGGAGAACAGCCCGGCGTGGGCTCGCTCCCATGGGGACAGTTCGACGAGATCAACATCATTCAGAGTGATCGACCCCGCGGTTACCTCGTAGCCGGGACGGCCCATGATGGCGTAGGCCAGGGTTGACTTCCCCGAGCCGTTGGGGCCCATCACCGCGTGGACTTCGCCGGACGCCACCCGCAGGTCCACCCCGTTCAGCACCATTTGCCCGCCGACTTGGACATGCAGGTCCTCAACGACCAATTCGCTCATAGCTGGACCGCCCTGCTGCTCACTCATCGTGGCCGACCTCTAGCCAGACCTGGCCGTCTTCCACGCCCACGTCATACACCGGCACCGGGCGGGTAGCTGGCAATGTCTCAGCCTCCCCGGTAGACAGGTTGAAGAGGCTGCCGTGCTTCCAGCACTCGATGGTGCCCTCCTCGGTGTCCACCTCTCCCTCAGCTAGTGAGTAATCGGCGTGGCTGCACGTGTCGCCCAGGGCATACAGGTCGTCTCCCAAGCGAATGACTGCAATCTGGTGGACCAGACCGCCGGCCTCGACATCGAACCGCCGGGCTTCCCCATCGCCCACCTCATCGAGCGAGCAGAGAGTCACTCGTTCTGGATTCATGACCCGGCCTCTCCATCGACACCGCGATGGCCCAACCCCTCGATTTTGGATTGGAGCCGATCTCGCACAGCAGGCACGGCCTCGAGGACAGGAAATTGATCCAACACCTCGTCGAAGAACCCGGCAACAATCAGGCGCTCGGCGGTCTCGGTGGGCACCCCCCGGCTCTCCAGGTAGAACAGTTGGTCGCTGTTGATAGGGCCCACCGCAGATGCGTGGCTGCAATGGACCTCGTTGTTCTCGATCTCCAGGTTGGGCACCGACTCGGCCCAGGCGTCTTCCGACAGCTTGATGTTGCGGTTGGTCTGGTAGGCGTTGGTGCCCCGGGCATCGGGACGCACCCGAATCAGCCCGGTGTATACCGACCGGGAGGAGTCGTCCACCGCACCCTTGAACAGCAGGGTGCTAGTGGTGTCCGGAGCGGCGTGATCTTGAAAGGTGCGAAAGTCGAGAGTCTGCTCGCCGTCACCGAAGTACAGCGAGATCAGATCACCGGTGGCCCCCCGGCCCGAAAGATGGGTGTCCAGCCGCGTCCGGGCGTATTCGCCGCCCAACGCCGCCGATGACGAACGCAGGTGGGCCTGCGCGCCGATGTGGCTGACCTGCGAGCCGATGTGCCATACCTTGGGCCCCAAGTCCTGCACCGCCAGATACCCCACTCGGGCGGCGGCGGCCACTCTGATCTCGATCACTGGGCTGATGAACGCAGAGATGTCGGCTGAGCCGTACAGCTCCAGCACCTCGACCGAGGAGTCGGCCCCCGCGTCCACGATCAGCCGGGGGAAAACCGCCCCCCCATCAGCGTCGAGCCAATGGCGCACCACGATGGGCCCCTCCACACTCACTCCCGGGGGCACCCGAACCAGCAGCGGCTCAACGGAGAACGCGGCATTCATGAGGGCGAACATGTCCACGTCTACCGAGGCGGCCAGCTCAGCGTCACCTTCGCCCAGTGGCCGGACCTCTACCCCTTGGGCTGCCAACTCAGCGGGCAGCTCAACGCCGCAAAGCCGGCCGTTGCTGGTTTCGGCCATCGCGCTGTGCTCGGGAACAGAAGCCGAGGAGGTACCACCACCGCCGCCGACCAGCTGATACCGGCTGAGGTCCAACTGCCCGATAGGGGTGTACCGCCAAACCTCTTCTTCCACCGAGGGCATCGTCGCGGCAGCCACCTGCTCGGCGGCCGCCACTCGACGGCGGGCCAGCCAGTCGGGGCCGGGTATGGCACCGGCCGCATCGGGGGTGAATTGGGTTTCGATCACGAACGCCGACGGCGCTTTCGCCGCTTGGCCTTTCCGCCGCCGCCCGCTCTCGACCGCCGCCGGGACTTCTCCCTCTCCAGTTCGGCCAGCACCCTCGGGCCCGCCTCATTCACGATGTCTTCGGCCGCGTCCAACAGGGCGCCGATGCTCTCATCGCTGCCCACACTGGCCGGCGCTTCGGGAGTGGGCGGTGTGACCAAGGTGCCGTGCGACCAATTCACGTCCACCATGCGCCGTTCATAGGCCGAGCAGTCGTCAGGGCAGCGCCACGGGGCCTCAGGGGCCAGATCCAAATCGCACTTCCGGACGGTCTCGCCATTGGGGTACGACCGGCTCTCGAAGAACTTGCAATCCTGCCGCATGGGCATCAGCCGACAGATCCCTCCATCTGCAACTCGATCAGCCGGCTCCACTCCACGGCGTACTCCATCGGCAGGGTGCGGGTAATGGGCTCGATGAAGCCGTTGACGATCATGCCCATGGCCTGCTCCTGGGTCAGCCCCCGGCTCATCAGATAGAACAGCTGCTCATCGGCCACCTTCGAGACGGTGGCCTCGTGGCCGATCTCCGCGTCCCGAGTGCCCACCTCCATGTAGGGGTAGGTGTCGGACACGCTGTCCTCATCCAGGATCAGCGCGTCGCACTGCACGTGGCTGCGGCACCCGTAGGCATCGTCTTCCACCCGGACCAAGCCCCGGTAACTGGTGCGGCCACCGCCGTTGGAGATCGACTTGGACACGATCTTGGATGTGGTCTCGGGGGCGGCGTGAGTCATCTTGGCCCCGGCGTCCTGATGCTGGTCGGGACCGGCGTAGGCCACCGACAGCACCTCGCCCGAGGCCTTGGGACCCACCATCACCACTGCTGGGTACTTCATGGTGAGCCGGGAGCCGATGTTGCCGTCGATCCACTCCATGTGGCCCTCGGCCTCTACCTTGGCCCGCTTGGTGACCAGGTTGTACACGTTGTTGGACCAGTTCTGGATGGTGGTGTAGGTGACCCGGGCCGATTTCTTGACCAGGATCTCCACCACCGCGGAGTGCAGCGAATCGCTGGTGTACACCGGGGCCGAGCACCCTTCGATGTAGTGAACCTGTGAGCCCTCGTCGGCGATGATGAGGGTCCGCTCGAACTGCCCCATGTTCTCGGCATTGATGCGGAAGTAGGCCTGAAGCGGCATCTCCACCGTGACTCCGGGCGGCACGTAGATGAAGCTGCCCCCCGACCACACTGCGGAGTTCAGAGCAGAGAACTTGTTGTCACCCGGCGGGATGATGGTGCCGAAGTGCTCCTTCACCAGCTCGGGGTACTCCTTGAGCGCGGTGTCCATGTCGCAGAACAGCACTCCTTGGCGCTCCAAGTCCTCCCGATTCCGGTGGTACACCACCTCAGACTCGTACTGGGCGGTCACGCCGGCCAGGTACTTGCGCTCGGCCTCGGGGATGCCCAGCTTCTCGTAGGTGTCCTTGATCGAGTCGGGCACGGCGTCCCAGTCGTCGGCCAGGCTCTCGGTGGGCTTGATGTAGTAGTAGATGTTGTCGAAGTCGATGCCCGACATGTCGCCGCCCCAGGTGGGCATGGGCCGCTTCTCGAATCGGGACAGCGACTTCATGCGGAAGTTCCGCATCCAGTCGGGCTCGCTCTTCATCCACGACATCTCCTGCACGATGTCGGTGTTCAGCCCCTTTTTGGGCTTGAAGACGTAGTCTTCCTCGTCGCTCCAGCCGAGCTTGTACCGTCCGAGATCTAAGGCGAGGGCTTCCGACGACATATCCAAATCCTAGTAATAGGGGTGGCGTGGTTGACCTGAATACTACCGGCGATCAGCCCAATAAGCGCATCTCTGCCCGATATCGGTGGCAGCGAGCAACATACCCCTGGGCATCCTCCCGGTTCTGCCCCTCGGCCATGTGACCCTCCCGAATCTTGGCCGGCACGCCGATGGCCAAAGCCAGCGGTGGGATCTTCATGTGATTGGTCACCACTGCACTAGCGCCCACCAATGCCCCCCGGCCCACCACCGCCTCGTGCAGCACAACGGATGCCACGCCGATCAGCGCTTCGTCCTCGATGGTGCAGCCCTCCAAATGGGCCAGGTGGCCAACGGTCACGTCGTCGCCCACCACGGTGGCCAACTCGTCGGTGTTGTGGATGACGGCATTGTCCTGAATCGAGGTTCGGGCCCCGATGGTGATTCCCGCCCCGTCGCCCCGGAGAACCGTTCCGGGCCAAATGGTCGACTCGGCCCCCACGCTCACCAGGCCGATGATCACCGCCTGGGGGTGAACGAACGCCTCGGGGTGGATGTCGGGCTCGATGTCTCCCAATGCGTACAGCGGCATGGCCGATCAGCCCAGCGGGTCGAAGGAGCCGTATTTTCCGGCCAAGAACACCAGCGGGCCCACGTCGTCTCGCTGGACTCCCAGATCCAACACCCGGCCCAGGACGATCCAGTGGTCGCCGCCTTCCACTACCTGGTCGACCTCGCAGTCGATCCAGGCCAGGGAGGTCTCGAAGATGGGGGCGCCGGTGACCTTGGTCGTCCACCCCAAGCCGGCGAACTTGTCCTCAGCCTTGGAGGCGAACAGGTTGGACATGTCCACTTGGTCCTCAGCCAGGATGTTCACCCCGAAATGGCCTGCGGCCTCGATGGCCGGCCAACTCGTGGACGTCTTGCCGGGCATGAACATCACCAGCGGCGGGTCGAGCGATACAGAGCCGAAGGAGCCGATGGCCAATCCGGCGGGCCCGTCGGGTCCCGCGGCGGTGACCACGGTCACGCCGGTGGGGAACTGTCCGAGCACTTGGCGGAAGAAAGCCGAGTCGAACGGGGGGCTGTCAGACACTTGGACTCCTCAGGAGGAACAGGCTTCGTCCCTCAACAGCAGGAAGGTTAGTGGCTGCCTTCCCACGACCTCCCGTCGGGCATCTTGCTCCCCCTCGATCAAATGGCTGAGCAGAACAGCTCGGGAGTCACTGGGCAGTCGGTGCTCGATACTGCCTCGGTTACCGAGACCAGCCCATCGGGTCCGGCCACTTGGTCTACCAACGCGAGCGGCACGACCTCTTCGTCAGCCTCCCACGCATCCACCATTCCCAACGCCCTCTCGATCAGCGAGTCCCACATGGGGCCAGGAAGCACTGTGCCCTTGCCGGCCACCAGCCATACCGGAACATCGGCGGCATGGGCAACCGCCGCCGCGCCCCGAGACCCGGCGACGGCAAGGAATCCATCGGGGCCGACTGCGGCTGTCTCCAACAGCACCACATCTGCTGACGCCGCCGCCGCACCCAGCCCGCTTTCGGACACCTCGTCCACCCAGCTGTCCTGTTCCGACAATCGCCGCACCAGGTGGTGGCCCTCCCCCAACACATCCACCACCAGCACCCGAAGATCGCCCCGGAGCCGCAAAGCCCGACCGATCAGATCCGGCCAGCCGAGCACGCAGACCGAGGCCTCGACTGGGAGCTCGCGCGACAGCAGCCGAGCAGTTCGGTCTTCGGCAATCGCCTCCATAGACGCCCGGACTTCAGACCAGGGGTCGGCCGCGGTGAGAACCCGGGAGGCCAGCCACATGAGCGGACCCGAGGAGGGCTGGCGGGCGAGCATCCGCCGACAGGTGGTGACCAGCCCGGCCGGGTCGTGGCCGAAGCTCAACAGCGCCCCGGCTGTCTCCCGCACCAGCGATTCCTGACCCACCCCGGATGACCGGGCCACGTAACGCAAGTGCTCGATGGGGTGCACCGCCCAAGCGTATGCGATTCGATCTGGTCATCAGCCCGTTCATCAGCCACGACACCGGGTTCGGCCCCCGGGCTGGGCTAATTTCAGATGCGATGTCCACCACGCTTGATGCCGATGTGAACCTCACACCGCTGAACGGCGAACCCCGTCCGATTGGCGATTGGGTCACCGTCTTCCATCTGGTGATCGTGGTTCTCGACCCATACACCTATGAGAGCTCGTGGATGATCGATACTGCTGGTCGCATTCTGCGCAACTTCGTCGGCGCCGACTGCCGGGTGGCGTTCATGGTCACCGCCTCGCCCCAGGAGACCGAGGAGTTCCTCGGGCCGTGGACCCAGGAGATCCTGACGTTTGCCGACGAGGACCGCTCTGTGGTTCGGGCTCTGGGACTGGAGTCGCTGCCGGCCATCGTCCACCTCGACCATCAGCTCAATCTGCGGGCCTCCGCCGAGGGCTGGAACCCTCCCGACTGGAGGGACTTCGCCACCCAACTCGGCCAGGCAATGAGCTGGCACCCTCCGGTGATCCCCGATGCCGGAGACCCATCGCCGTTCGCCGGGACCCCGGCGCTAGGCTGAGATGAGCCAACTGAGCCGAGTTGATAGCCGAGGTTGATGGCCGATTTCGCCTACTCCGAACTGCTCCCTAAGGGGCCTGACAACACCACCGAATACCGCCTGCTGACGACGGATTACGTCTCCACCATCTCGCTGGGCGACCGCCAGTTCCTCCAGGTCGACCCCGAAGCCCTGCGACTGCTCACCAGCGAGGCCATGCGAGACATCGCTCACCTGCTGCGCTCCGAGCACTTGGCGCAGCTGGCCTCCATCTTGGACGATCCCGAGGCGTCGGAAAATGACCGATTTGTGGCCACCGAACTGCTCCGCAACGCCAACATCGCCGCGGGCGGAGTGCTGCCCAGCTGCCAGGACACCGGGACGGCGGTAGTGGTGGGCCACAAGGGCGAGCGGGTGCTCACCGACGCCGACGACGAACGGGCCATCGCCCGAGGAGTCTTCGACACATTCCAGACCTCGAACCTGCGCTATTCCCAGATGGCTCCGCTGACCATGTTCGAGGAGCGCAACACTGGCAACAACCTGCCCGCGCAGATCGAGATCTACGCCGCGCCGGGAGACGCCTATTCGTTTCTGTTCATGGCCAAGGGTGGCGGCTCGGCCAACAAGTCGTACTTGTTCCAGGAGACCAAGGCGCTGCTCAACCCCGACTCGCTCACCCGCTTTATGGACGAGAAGCTCCGCACCCTGGGCACCGCAGCCTGCCCGCCCTACCACTTGGCAGTGGTCATCGGCGGCACCTCTGCGGAGTACACGCTTAAGGTGGCGAAGTACGCCTCGGCCCATTACCTCGACACACTGCCCACCCAGGGATCAGAGACCGGACACGCCTACCGAGACCTTGAGTGGGAAGACCGCATACTGGAGCTGACCCGGCAATTCGGCATCGGCGCCCAGTTCGGCGGCAAGTACTTCTGCCATGACGTCCGGGTGATCCGGCTCCCCCGCCACGGCGCCTCCTGCCCTGTGGGGGTGGCGGTTTCCTGCTCAGCCGACCGCCAGGCCCTGGGCAAGATCACCTCTGAGGGGATTTTCCTGGAGCAGCTGGAGACCGACCCGGCACGGTTCCTGCCAGAGGTAACCGACGAAGATCTGAGCGGCCAGGTGGTGCGCATCGACTTGGATGAGCCCATGGCCGACATCTGCGCCGAGCTGTCCAAGTACCCGGTGAAGACCCGGCTCTCGCTCACCGGAACCCTGGTGGTGGGGCGCGATCTGGCCCACGCCAAGATCAAGGAGCGACTGGACGCCGGGGAACCCATGCCGGATTATCTGCGCGATCACCCGGTGTACTACGCCGGTCCGGCCAAGACCCCCGAGGGCTACGCCTCCGGGTCATTCGGCCCCACTACCGCGGGCCGGATGGACCCCTATGTGGACCAGTTCCAGGCGGCCGGGGGCAGCCTGGTAATGCTGGCCAAGGGCAACCGGTCCCGCCAAGTGGTCGACGCCTGCGCCCGCCACGGCGGGTTCTACCTGGGATCAATCGGCGGCCCCGCGGCCCGCCTGGCCAAAGACTCAATCCGCAAGGTGGAAGTGCTGGAATACCCCGAACTGGGCATGGAGGCGGTGTTCCGCATCGAGGTGGAGGACTTCCCCGCCTTCATCGTGACCGACGACAAGGGCAACGACTTCTTCACCGAGGTTTCCACCCCGGTGGCCATCAGCTAGCTGACTAATTGACTGATCGAGTCAGTTGATCTGGCGGTCGTGGCCGGCCCAGTAGGGCTCGCGCAGGCGGTACTTCTGGAGCTTGCCGGTGGCGGTGCGGGCCAGTTCATCGCGGAACTCCACCGAGGTGGGGCACTTGTAGTGGGCGAGGCGGCTCCGGCAGTGCTGAATCAGGTCGTCCTCGGTGGCCGATGTGCCAGGGGCCAACACCACCAGGGCCTTCACCGTCTCACCCCACTTCTCGTCGGGCACGCCGATCACGGCCACCTCAGCCACCGCTTCGTGGGCGAACAGCGCGTCCTCCACCTCGATCGACGACACGTTCTCCCCGCCGGAGATGATCACATCTTTCTTGCGGTCCGAAAGGGTGAGGTAGCCCTCCTCGTCGATGAGGCCGCCGTCGCCAGTGTGGAACCAACCCCCAGCCAGGGCCTCGGCCGAGGCGTCGGGCTGCTCCCAATATCCCTCCAGTACGTGGTTGCCCCGGGCCAGCACCTCGCCCGATTGGTCTACGTCCAGCGAAATTCCCAGCGCCGGAACGCCCTGGCGGGATAGCTTGACCGCCCGTTCGGCCGGGCTCAGGTGGTCCCATTCCACCCGGCGGCGGTTCATGGTCAGATAGGGCGCAGTCTCGGTGAGGCCGTAGAGCTGCATGAACTCCCAGCCCAACTCGGTCTCCATCCGCTCGATGGTGCGGGTGGGCGGAGGTGCTCCGGCCACCGTCATTCGGACTCGTCCCGAACCGGGAATCTCCCCTTCCCAATCTTGAGCCGCATCCAAAACGGCGGCCACCACCGCTGGGGCCCCGCACAGGTACGTCACACCATGGTGTTCTACCCGGCGCAGGATCTCCGCGCCGTCAACCTTGCGCAGCACGATGTGGCAAGCACCGGCACCGCTGATGGCGTAAGGCATGCCCCACCCGTTGCAGTGGAACATGGGCAGGGTGTGGAGATAAACGTCCCGGTCGCCCACCCCGGCCGCCCAGCCAAAGGTGGTGGCGTTCAGCCACAGCGAGCGATGGGTCATCTGCACTCCCTTGGGGCGGGCAGTGGTGCCCGAGGTGTAGTTGATGGTGGCCGTGGCCTCTTCGTCCGGAGTCCATGCTTCGGGCTCCACGCCGAATCGGTAGAGGGCTTGGTCGGATTCTGCGCCGATCACATAGCGGTGGCGGCAGTCCACGTCGGCCAATGCGTCTTCCAACTCCGGATCAATCAGCAGCATCGTGGCCCCGGAATGCTCCACGATGTATCTGATCTCCTCCTGGTTGAGCCGGAAGTTGATGGGCACGCACACTCGGCCGTATCCGCTCACCCCGAACAAGGAGACCATAAGCCGGGCCGCGTTGTGGGAGACGATGGCCACCCGCTCCCCGAATCCGATCCCGTGCTCGTCCAACGCGGCGGCCTGGGCTCGGGCTAGTTCGGCCATACGGGAGTAGGTCAGCTCGCCCCACCCTTCGGCCGGTTGATCCGGTTCGTCCACGATCCCCAACCGGTCGCCGTACACCGTCTCGGCCCGATCCAAGAAGTCCCGCACACTCAGAGCTACCTTCATTGCCCCACCGTATCTATCCCGCCCGCCCATCTACACAGGCGGCCAGACGCAGCCCTACCGGCAAGTTCAACTGATGGCTTACCCACGACATGGGTTGTCCACCTCGTGCTCGTACAATTTCCGCCGTGACGGTTGTACGGGTTTTGGGCACAATCGGAAAGACCGTCATTGCCCTCGGGCTCATCATTCTGCTGTTCGGAATTTTCCAGCTCTGGGGAACTGGTGTTATCGAAGCCCGGGCCCAACAAGATCTGGACGACGACTTCTCCGATCTGCTGGAGGCATCCAGCGTATGGGAGCCCGCACCGCCTCCTCCCGTTGCCGCTGTCCCCACTGGCACGGCCGACCCCACGGCCACACCCGAGCCCATCGAGACCCCTCGGTCTGCCGACGACCCCGACCCAAGCCCGCCGTCTCCGGGCCCGACTTCCACTCCGACTCCCACTGCGGAGCCAGCCGGAGATCCCCAGCCGCCACCCACTCCCCACCCGGAATGGCTGGCCATGCTCTACCGAGATCAGGGATCGGCCATCGCCCGGATCCAGATCCCCCGCATCGGACTGGACAAGACCGTTGTGGAGGGCGTGAGGGTTGGCGATCTCCGCAAGGGGCCCGGCCACTATCCAGCCACTGCCATGCTCGGCCAAGAGGGAAATGCGGCCATCGCCGGTCACCGAACCACCTATGGCGCACCATTCGGCGACATCGATGAGTTGCTCCCCGGAGACGAGATGATCATCACCACCATTCAAGGGGAGTTCATTTACAAAGTGCTGGAACAGGGAGAGGGCTACGGACACCTCATCGTTCCCCCCACCGCGGTTGAGGTCCTCGATCAGGATTTCCCCGTCCACCCCAACCGGCTCACTCTGACGGCTTGTCACCCCAAGGGCTCTGCCCGCCAGCGAATCATCGTGGTAGGGGAGCTAGTGGGCGAACCCGCCCCTACGTACCCCCGACCCGGGCAACAACAGCAGTCTGCGATTCAGCTGGCCGACGAGAATGTGGATGAAGTGGAGTCCAGCAACCAGACGATCACTCCAACCCCCGCCCCCGAACCTACCGCCGAGGCGACGACCGCGACGCCCGAACCCGAGCCCGCCGACGAGACGGCAACTTCGACGCCCGAACCCGAGCCCACCGATGAGGCGACGACTCCGACGCCCGCCTCTACGCCGACCGCGGACCCGACCCCAGAAACAGAAGAAGAAGAGGAAACAGCAGCCGCAGCAGCAGCATCGCCGACGGCTGATTCCTTCGGCGAAGGCCTCGACGGAGATTCTGACGGGCTGATCCCGGCTGTCTTGTGGGGCCTGGCCGCGATGGCCATTTGGTTCTCAGCCCTCTTCGCCGGTCATCGGTGGAGGAAGCTCCCGGCCTACGCTCTATCCACGGTGCCCTTCCTCATTGTGTTGTTCATGGCGTTCTGGCATATCGACCGAGTGCTGCCCTCCTACTGATGTGCTGGATTCCATGAAGCGCTTCTTCCTCCCCCTAGTGCTGGCATTGGCGCTGGCGGCAGCCGGATGCGGCGGGGATGAAACCGAGGAGTCGCTGCTCGACGAGGTGTTTGTGCAGCCCACCGCCGAACCCGACCTCCTGCCCACCGAGGAGGATTTGCGCGACCGGTTCGAGGGAACCGTCACCGATCCCTACGACCTTCTCGTGGGGACGTGCTTCAACCAGTACACCTACCGGGACCGCAACGACTTACTGGCCCAGCTGACCACCGCCATCGGCTGCACCCGACCCCACAATGCCCAGGTGTACGCCATTGTGGTCCATGACGCCCCAACCGGCGCCCCCTATCCCGGAGAGGAAGCGGTCAACAGCTGGGGCCAGAAACAGTGCTTAGAGCTGTTTGAGCCGTTCGTGGGACTCGTCTATCCGAAGTCTCAACTCGAGATCGGCATGATCACCCCCAGCCGCACCGACTGGGAGGGTGAGGAGTCCCGTCGGCGCATCTCCTGCTTTGTGCACAGCTACAAGGGACTACTCATCATCGGAAACATGAAAGACATTGGGCTCTGAGGCCCGGCCATCTCAGGCCATCAGCACAGCCAGCTCAGGCCATCAGCGCCGCCAATGCCGTCCACGACTGGGGGGTGGCCCCGCAACCGGTTCCGTCGTCAGGGTCCCAATACTCAGAGAAGCCGCTCCGCATGGCGCCCCGGACAGTGGCCGAGGCCACTGTCTCCGCAGCTTCGTGCCGCCCGTGTGCCCGCAGGCCCACCCACATCAGATAGCTGAGCTGGGGCCAGGCCGGTCCCCGCCAATACGAGCGAGAGTCGAATCCAGGTTCCCCTCGATGAACGCCAGCAGGGCCGCACCCCCCGCCGTAGGCCGATGGATCGATCAGGTCGGCAGCCACGGCATCAATCCGGTCCGTCTCCGCGGCAACCAGCATCGGCAGCAGGCCGTCTAGTGTGCGAGCCCGCCCCGAACCCGACCCCGCCATTCCGGCGTCCGCCCACGTGCGGAGGGATTGATCCCATTGATCAGCCAGGCACTCCGCCAGCTCATCGGCATGCCCGGTTATCTCTGAGCGTCCGGACACCGTGGCCAGCTCCCGGGCGTTGAACACCACTAAGGCGTTGAACCCCGCCGACGCGGATTCGAATGCCGGGTTGGCCACGGGAGATCCAGCAGGGCTGAGCTCAATCGACGCGACGAGCCGGTTCTTGACTCGTCGCCAAGAATCCAGAGAGAACCCACCAGGGCAGAAGTCGTCCCAGCGAGGACTGTCGTCAGCCCCGCTCTCCCAGGGATGGCACAGCGCCACCAGCCCGTTGGCGAGGCGGCGGCGATAAACGAGCAGGAACCGCAGCCCGTGCTCGGCCTTGGCCACCGTCTCCTCGCTCACGTCCACCCCCCGCCGCACCAGTTCGGCAACGGCATGTCCGTACATGGGGGGCTGGGTGATGCACGAAGCGTCGTCTCGACCCCACAGATCGGCCGCCACCCCGGGATGGCGCACATAGTTCATGTGGGGGACGAACCCGTCGGCGCCCTGCACCGACAGCGCGGTTTGAAGCTCGGTCAGGCCGCGATCGTCGCCCAACTCAGCCCAGCACACCGCGTGGAAGCAGGAATCCCACAGCCACTGCCAGGGGTACGTTGCAGGATTCGGGACGGCATAGCCCTCGGGAACCCAATGGGCCTCCAAAACGGCTCGAGCCGCCTGCCGCACCGCGGAACGGTCATACTCGCCTGGCCCATCCATTTCTTCCCCCTCCTGATCTTCAAAGTCTCACATTTCCGGTATATCTGGTTACCTCGTGGGAATGGCACGGGGCGCGATCGTCTCATTTCGACTGGGATTGAGCGACGGCGTGTCCATCGTTGCCCGCCTCTGGCAAGAGATGCTCACCGACATCGGCTTCGAAATGGTGACGGTGGCCGCGGAAGGTCCGGTTGACCGGCTGGTATCGGGTTTGGGCATCGGCCAGCTTGACGGTCCTGACCCCGACGAGTTCGCCGCCGCGGTGGCCGACGTCGACTTGGTGGTGGTGGAGAACCTCTGCACCATCCCGCTGAACCTCCCGGCAGCTCGCACCGTGGCCCGGACGCTGGCCGGTCGCCCCGCCATCCTCCACCACCACGACCCACCCTGGCAGCGAGAGCGGTTTGCCTCGGTGACCGAGTTGCCCGCCCACGACCCCCGGTGGCGCCACGTGGTGATCAATCGGCTCACCGCCGAGCAGTTCGCCCAGCGAGATCTGGAGGCAACGGTGATCTACAACGGATTCGACACCCATCGCCCTGAGGGCGACCGAGCCGCGATGAGGAAGAGTCTGGGAGTGGCCGATGATGTCTTGCTGGTGGCCCACCCGGTGCGAGCCATTCCCCGCAAGAACATTCCCATGGCCATCGCCATCACCGAAGAGCTGGAAGGCGCCTATTGGCTGATGGGGCAAGCCGAGGAGGGCTACGGCGCCACCTTGGAGCAGCTGCTGGCCAGCGCCCGCTGTCCGGTGATCCATCGGCCGGTGGCTCGTACCCCCGACATCTATGCCGCCGCTGACCTGGTGGTGTTTCCCTCCATGTGGGAGGGGTTCGGCAATCCCCCTGTGGAGGCGGCCATCTGGCGGCGGCCCTGCGTGGTGGGCAGCTATCCGGTGGCCGACGAGTTGGCGGAGTTCGGGTTCCGCTGGTTCTCCCCCGACCGCCTGCACGAGGTGCGCGCGTTCTTGGACTGCCCCGACACCGACCTATTGGACCAGAATCAGGCCATCGCCCAACGACACTTCTCCTTGGAGCGGGTCCGAGCGGACCTGATCACCCTCTTGGACGACGCGGGCTGGCTCCCGTGAGCCCAGACAACCTCGCGGCCCGACGCCGACGCATCGCTCAGCTGACCACCGTTGGCCAGCGGCTGGGCTACCTCCTCTACCTGGCCGCCGCCGCCCTCTTCTTCACCGGCTTCGCCACCAGCTTCCGCAGCCCCCTGGTTACCGCCATCATCGTCTGCCTGCTCGTTGGCTCCCTCGTCCTCGCTCCCGCCATCGTCTTCTCCTACGCCGTGAGGGCCGCGGATCGGGAAGAGCCCTTGCCCTAAGGGCTGATGTCTATGGGGCTTATGTCTATGGGCTCCGACGGCAGCCGACCGGCCACCACATCCGGCAAGAACTCCCGCAGCCGTTCGGGCAGCACCTTCTCATCAGAGGCCAACAGCTCTTCCAAACTCCACCAGCGGGCCTCCTCGAACGCGGCCGCCTCCAGCGCTTCCAAGTGCTGGGGATCCCACTCTCCCCCATCGGGGCACCAGGCCACGTGGATGCGCTCATCGGAGTCGAAGTGGATACCGGCGAAATCGAACTCCACGTGCTGGGTCCAGATGCAGGGACCCACCTCCACGTCGGCGAACCCCGCCTCTTCCCACAGCTCGCGACGAGCGCCCGCGGCCGAATCCTCTCCTGGGCCCAGTCCGCCGCCGGGAATCTCCCACCACGGCTCCTTGTGGGGGTCGATGGGATCGCTGGCCTGCATCAAGAAGATGTGCCCATGCCGGTCTAACAGCACCACTCGGGCGGCGGGGCGGCGCAGCGTCCATGCCATGGGCGCCGACCATACCCGCCCCCACGGGCCGCGGGCGGTTCCAACATCAACCTGCGGCGGAATAGATGGCCGCCAACACGCGCCGGTACAGTCCCGCTCGAAGAACCACTACCCGGGGGTTGCTCAAAATGGAGTTCGGATATTTTGCCCAATGTTTCGTGCCTGATTTCGGCTACGAGAACAACCCCGACTGGGAGGCCCAGCGCATCCGCGACAACTTGGAGATCTCCCAGCTCTGCGACAGCAACGGGTTCAAGTACATCTGGGCCTCCGAGCACCACTTCCTGCGGGAGTACTCCCACATGTCCTCGCCCGAGGTGTTCCTGTCGGCGGTGGCCTCGACCACTGAGAACGTGCACCTGGGATCGGCCATCTTCAACATCACCGCCCCGGTGAACCATCCCGTGCGCTCGGCCGAGCGGGCCGCCATGATCGACGTGCTGTCGAACGGGAGGTTCGAACTGGGCACCGGCCGGGGCTCCTCGTCCACCGAAGTGATGGGGTTCGGCATGCCGGGAACGCCCCGCGACCCCGAAACCGGCCTGGCCGATACCGAGGTCACCCGGGGTCTGTGGGACGAGGCCATACGCCAGATCCCCCACATGTGGCGGGAGGGGGCGTATAGCTATGAAGGCGACAGCTTCTCCATGCCAGCTCGGGAGATCTTCCCCAAGCCGGTCACCAAGCCCCATCCCCCGCTGTGGGTGGCCTGCGGCAGCCCGGGCACCTTTGAGAAGGCCGGCAAGCTGGGCATCGGGGTGCTGTGCTTCACCATCGGCACGCCCGACGAGATCGCCCCGCTGATCGAGATCTACAAGAACGAGGTGGCCAGCTGCAAAAACCCGGTGGGCGACTACGTACACGACAACGTGATGTGCGTGGGCTTCGGCATCTGCCTGGACGACCGGGAGGTTGCCATCGACTGGGCCACCCGGGGCCACATGTATTACTACCAATGCCTCGTGTACCGCTGGCTGGACACCTTCCCCAAGCCCGACGGCATTCCCGAGTGGCCCGCAGTCATCCCCGAGCCCACCCACGACGACGTGAAGATGGCTATCGATGGCGGCTCGCTGTGCGTGGGCAACGCTGAAGACTGCATCCACGTTTCGCGCCAGTACCAGCGGGTAGGCGCCGATCAGTATGTGATCAGCCCGCTAACCTCCACGCTTCCCATGGACGTGGTGCGCGAGACCATCGTGAACTTCGGCAAGCACGTGATCCCGGTGATCGACACCGACCCAGTACACCGCTCCACCCGCCAGCGCGAGGCGGCTCTGGCTGCGGCGGGATAATCGACGGTCACCGAGGCAACCAGCCTTAACCGGGCAAACCCTTACACCAGGCCCATTCAATCTGTGCATACTCAACCACCGCACGGCCTAGCCAGTGGACAACTTACTCGCTAACCTCTAGTCGTCCCTTGAGTCCAACGTTGGGAGTAAAACCATGCGGAAATCTGTTCACCGTTTTCTAGCCCTGCTCGGGCTGGTGCTGGCCTTCTCGTTGATCGCCGCGTCTTGCGGCAACGACGACAGCGACGATGGCGCGGCCCCCGCGGCCACTGAGGCCCCCGCGACGGCCACGCAGACGCCAGATGCACCAGAACCGGAAGAGACCGTCGAAGTGGTTACCACTCAAGACGGCGGAACCCTCCAGGCCGTGAAAGATCGCGGCCATGTGCTGTGCGGATCCCGCGACGACGTGCCCGGTTTCGCGCTGTTGAATGCGGATGGCGAATACGAGGGCTTCGATATCGACATGTGCCGGGTGGTGGCTGCCGCTGTCTTCGGCGATGCCGACGCCGTGGAGATCGTACCGGTCACCAGTGCCGAGCGCTTCACTGCCCTGGCATCGGGCCAGTTCGAGGTGATGAACCGCAACACCACCTGGACGGCCACCCGTGACGGTACCGAGGGCGCCAACTTCCTGTTCACCACCTACTACGACGGCCAGGGCCTCATGGTGCCGGCCTCCACCGGCTTCACCACGCTGGACGACCTCGCCGATGCCAACATCTGCGTGAGCACCGGTACCACCACCGAGCTGAACCTCACCGCGGTGTTCGCCGCTCGGGGCATCCCCTTCAACCCGGTCACGTTCGAGGGCTTCGACACCTTGGTGCCGGCCTACGAAGAGGGCCAGTGCGAGGCGATGACCGCCGACAGCAGCGTGCTCGGCGTGTTCAAGTTCGAGATCGAGGGCAAGGGTGGCCCCGACCAGCACATCATGGCTGAGCTCATCTCCAAGGAGCCCCTCGGCACCGTGGTTCGCGACGGCGACACCGAGTGGGCGCAGGTTGTGAACTGGGCCACCATGGCCACAGTGCAGGCCTGGGAGTTCGGACTCGACTCCAGCAACATCGCCAGCTATGACGGCACCGATCCCAACATCTTGAACTTCCTGGGCCGCGACGGCTTCGATCCCGGCCTCGGCCTGCCCACCGACTTCGCGGTGCAGGTGGTCTCGCAGGTCGGTAACTACGAGGAGATCTTCAACCGCTATCCGCAGTTGGGCGTCCTCGCCGGCAGCGTCAACGACCTCTGGTCCAACGGCGGGCTCATGTACGTCCCGCCCTACCGCTAGGGAAAACCCAGCTCGTCTCGTGACGAGCAGAATTTGAAACGATGAGCGGCCCACCGGTCACCAGCCGGTGGGCCGCTCTCGTCTAATGTTCAAGGTCACACCGCTATGAGCAGCACGGCTGATTTCGCCAGCACACAAGCTGATCTCACCGCAGTACCCTCCGCGCCATTGAGCCGCAGGGTGTTGGCGCTGCTGGCCGATGTGGTGATCCTGGCCCTCGTCGGAGTCATCTCCGTTTGGCAGCTGGGTCTGCGGCTGCTCGACGACTACAGCGATATTCCAGAGTTGGCGCTCGCCTGGGTGTTCCTGGTGGCAGTGCCTGTGGCGGTCGTTGCCATCGTGGTGATCGACGCTACGCGCATCGGCCAAACGCCAGGCATGGCCGCCGCTGGTATCCGCAACATTCACGACGGCACGGCAAATCGGGCTCTCCCCACCGATGATCCGAGAGTCCCTGAACCCGGTATCCCTGCTCTGTGGCGCGACGTGCGAGTCCTCCGATTCGCGGCACAAGTGATGGCCGTGGTGGTCGTAGTAGCCCTCATCCGATGGATGTTCCACAACCTCATCGTGAGTATGGACGAAATCGGCCTGCCCAAGGGCTTCGGCTTTCTCGATTCCCCCTACGGGGTGGCCCTGCGGGACGCCCACGGCTTTGACGTGCGCGATCCCGTTTGGAAGGGGTTGCTCATCGGCCTCCAAAACACCATCGTGGCGTCGGTGGTGGGGATTCTCATCGCCACCATTGTGGGGCTGTTCGTGGGGATCGCCCGGCTTTCCTCCAACTGGCTGGTGGCCAAAGCGGCGAGTCTTTTTGTGGAGAGCCTTCGCAACATCCCGCCTCTGGTGGTCATCGTTTTCTTCGGCTTTGCGCTGTTCACCTTCGGCCCCTTCCCCCGCTTCAACCCAACCAGCCCTCCGTGGCAAGGTACCTTCTTCGGCTCGGACAGCAACTGGATCATTGTCAGCCGGGACCGATGGGCCATCCCTTCGCTGGCTTCTGAGAGCAACGTAGGTGTGTTCTGGCTGCTTGCCCTGGCCGCGGCCATCGTCGCCGTAGCGGTGTGGCAATGGCGGACTCGTCGCAACACCGCCACCGGCGAACCCCATCACCGTGTGCTGTGGTCAGTGGGGGTGTTCGCAGTGATCGTGGTCGCGTGTTTCGCTGCCTTGGGCGGCCCCTACTCTTGGTCGTGGCCCGCAGTGTCGGAGAACGGGCGGCGAGTGGTCGGGGGGTTCGGCACCAACTCGGGGTACATGGCGCTGACCCTGGGCTTGGGCCTCTACACGGCCAGCTTCGTGGCTGAGGTCATCCGCGGGTCCATTTTGGCCGTCCCCAAGGGCCAATCGGAAGCGGCCACATCAGTGGCGTTGAAATCTGGCCAACGCTACCGATATGTAGTGCTGCCGCAGGCAATGCGGATCGCCATTCCCCCCTACATCAGCGAGTGCGCCAACCTGATCAAGAACACGTCTTTGGGAATCGCTGTGGCCTACCCCGACCTCTTCCAAGTGGTTGTCACCGCATGGGGCATTAACTTCCCCGCCCCCCAGCTCATCTTCATAGTCGTGATTGTCTACGTGACCATAAACCTCATCGTGTCGGCGCTGTTGAATGTGTACAACCGATCCATCCAGCTCAAAGAGCGATGAACCGATGACCGCCACCGTGCCTCCCCCCGAGACCAATCCGCAGGGTGATCCAACCCGCCTGCCGCCTGACATGCGGGTCTCGCCCAGCACCTGGCTACGCAAGAACCTATTCAACAATTGGTACAACACTCTGATCACCGTTGTAGCGGTTGTGGTCGGAGCGATACTTCTCTTCTACGGTGGGCGCTTCATCTTCGTCACCGGACAGTGGGAGGCGGTGCGCAAGAACCTCACGCTCCTCATGTTGGGCGTGTACCCCCGCGACGAGCACTGGCGGCTGGTGGCCCAGATGTACCTAGTGGCCTCGGCCCTGGGGTTGGCCTGGGGAACGGTCACAGCCAGAAGCCATGACCAGGCCGAGGACACTGGCGTTGCAGCGCAGCGACCCAGTCCTCTCGATTTGCTGCGCCGCTACTGGCCCATCCTCTTGATGTTGGTGGTCATCCTGGTGTTCACCCGCACCATCTGGCCAACGCTGTTCACTCTCTCCACAATCGCAGTCGGGCTCGCAATGAGGGCCGGTGCCATACGCTTACCCCGCTCCTCTCGGCGTATCTGCTGGTTCGCGGCAGCCTTCATGGCCATCCTGTCCTTCCAAGTGGTCTCGGGCGCAAACGGGAACGCCTGGTGGTGGATGAGCGGGCTTTTCGCATTTGCTGCCCTTCAACTCGCCAACGCGAGAGACTTCACAAAGCTCCTTGGAACCACGATCGTCTGGCCGATCTTCGGCCAAGCGCGATTAGTTACCGCCAAAGACCTCGTGTGGCTCAGGCGGGTAGTCCAAATCTTGGCCGTAGCCGCCGCAGTCGTCGCAGTGAGGGTGATCTACTGGCTCATTGGCGACACATCTAGCGTGAGCTGGGACGACTGGTCGGGCCTGTACCTCACCCTGGTGGCCTCTGGTGCGGCCATCATCCTGTCGTTCCCCTTGGCCTTGCTTTTGGCAGTGGGACGGCGCTCCTCGCTTCCCGCCATTCGCTGGCTCTGCGTGACCTATATCGAATTCTTCAGGGGTGTTCCATTCATCGCCCTGTTGTTCGTGGCCAAGATCTTCATCGACTTCTTCCTCGACGTCGACACTCCGCTCTCCCTGACCACTCGGACGATCATTGTGTTCACCATCTTCAGCTCGGCTTATGTGGCCGAGGTAGTGCGCGGTGGACTTCAGGCCGTACCAAAGGGCCAGATCGAAGCAGGCCAAGCCGTCGGTCTGCAACCACCGGCCGTCATGAGGCTGATCGTGCTACCTCAAGCCCTGCGGGCGGTCATCCCCGCCATGGTGGGCCAATTCATCAGCTTGTTCAAGGACAGCACGCTATTCGCCTTCATCAGCGTGGTGGAGTTCTATCGGGCCCGCGAGCTGATCCACTCCCAGCAGGAATACTCCACAGTTGCCATTGCGGAAACACTGGTCTTCGCAGCCTTCGTCTACTGGGCCATCAGCTACACCATGTCCAAAGAAAGTCAGCGCCTTGAGCGCCACCTCGGAGTCGGAGAACGATGACAGACACAACCACAACAACATCCAACGTCAATAGCGACGCCACCCAGATCGGCGGTCGGGAACTCATTGTCGAAATGTCCGGAGTGGACAAGTTCTTCGGCTCGTTCCAAGCGCTCTCCAACATCGACATGAAGGTGGGCGCGGGTGAGGTCGTGGTGGTGATCGGCCCATCAGGATCAGGCAAGTCCACGCTCATTCGCTGCATCAACCGTTTGGAGCACCACGACCGAGGTCACATCGTGGTCGATGGCGTTGAGCTCACCGACGACGTGCGCAACATCGCCCTCATCCGCCGGGAGACCGGGATGGTCTTCCAACAGTTCAACCTGTTCCCCCACCTCACCGTCATCGACAACATCACCCTGGGACCCCGCCAAGTTCTGAAGATGCCCAAGCAGCAGGCTGAAGACCGGGCAATGGAACTCTTGGAGCGGGTCAAGATCCCCGAGCAGGCCCGCAAGTTCCCCGGCCAGCTTTCCGGCGGTCAGCAGCAGCGGGTGGCTATTGCCCGCTCCCTGGCTATGCAGCCCAAGATCATGCTCTTCGACGAACCGACGTCGGCCCTCGACCCCGAGATGATCTCCGAAGTGCTCGAAGTGATCCTCGAGCTATCCCGAACCGGTATGACCCTCATCGTGGTGACCCACGAGATGGGATTCGCCCGAGAAGCCGCCAACCGGGTCATCTTCATGGCCGACGGCGAAATCGTCGAAGTAGGCGAGCCCGAGCACTTCTTCACCAACCCCCAAGAAGAACGCACCCAACTCTTCCTCTCCCAGATCCTCTAAAGTCAGCTCCCTCCGTATCCGGCCCAGCAGGTTCAGAAACGGAGCAATCCGATATCCCGGTACCATTGGCGGCATGAATGCCATTTCCCCGCTGACTGAGAACGTTGCTCCTCCTGGCCTCAAAGGACTGATCGTGGCTGATACGGAGGTGGGCTCAGTCCGCGGGGACGAGGGGTGGTACCACTACCGAGGGTGGAATGCCGCCGCGCTGGCCCGAAAGCACTCGTTTGAGGCGGTGGCCCATTTGCTCTTGAATGGCGCACTGCCGGACAGCGCTACTGAGGAAACATTCCGGGCGGAATTGGCCGCGGCCCGTCGGCTGACGTCGGAAGCTGTTGAGCTGGTGACCGCGCTGGCCAGGACCGATCTGCCCCCGATGTCGATATTGCGAAGTGTGCTGGGAGTAGAGGTAGATCCTCGCCCCACCTTGGACCTTGAGCCTAACGAGCGACGGTCTGCGGTTATGCGGGCCATCGGAATCACGCCAACAGTGTTGGGGGCAGTCAGCCGCATACGCTCTGGGTCTGACCCGCTGGCTCCCGATGAGTCGCTATCCCACAGCGCCGACTACCTGCGCATGACCTTGGGTGAGACGCCGCTTCCTGAGCACGCCCGGGCGGTGGAGACCTACTTGTGTTTGACCGCTGATCACGGCTTCAACGCCTCGACGTTCACTGCCAGGGTCATCACCAGCACCGGCACCGACGTGGCCGGAGCATTGGGCGGAGCGCTGGCCGCGTTGGCCGGTCCGCTGCACGGTGGGGCACCGGGTCGGGTGTTGGACATGCTCCACGCCATTGGCCATCCCGACAACGCGGTGCCCTGGATCGCGGCTGAGCTCGACGCTGGCCGCAAGATCATGGGGTTCGGCCACGCTGTGTATCGGGCAGCCGACCCCCGCTCTGAGACTTTGAAAGCCGTTGCCATAGAGCTGGGCGGCGAGCTAGTGGAACGGGCCCTCGACATCGAGAGCCGGATCTTGGCCTATCTGGCCGAGTGGAAGCCTGATGCGGTGATCGTGACCAACGTGGAGTACTACGCCGGAGTGGTGCTCCACCTGGCCGGTCTTCCCCAGGAGGCGTTCACCCCTACCTTCACCACCAGCCGCGTTGTTGGCTGGGGCGCCCACCTGCTCGAGCAGGCCGCCAACAACAAGATCATGCGCCCCAGCGCCCGCTACACCGGGCACCTGCACAACGGCGACTAGGCGTCGAACGCGGCCAGAATTTGGTCGGCGGCCGCTGCGGGGGCCAATTGCCCACCGGCCACCTGCTGTTCGATGAGATCAGCCAGTTCGACCACTTCAGGGGAGGCCTGAAGGCGGTCTCGGAGGCGGTCTTCCACCATGGCCCACATCCACCGCACTTGCTGGTCGGACCGGAGTCCAGCGAGCTCCCCGGAATCGCTCAGCGCTTGGTAGTAGGCCTGGATTTGCTCCCACACCTGGTCGAGGCCGGTGCCCTCGATGGCGCTCACCGCCAGCACCGGGGGAACCCAGCTGGGGTTGGCCAGGGTGGTCATGGCCAGCGCGGCCCGGTAGTCCCGCACGGCGCGCTGGGCAGCGATCTCGTTGCCGCCGTCGGCTTTGTTCACCACCAGGGCGTCGGCCAGCTCCAACACCCCCTTCTTGATGCCCTGGAGCTCGTCGCCGGCGCCGGGCAGCATCATCACCAAGAAGAAGTCCACCATGTCGGCCACCGCGGTCTCCGACTGGCCCACCCCCACCGTTTCCACCAACACCACATCGAATCCGGCCGCCTCCACCACGGTCATGGTCTCGCGGGTGGTGCGGGTCACCCCGCCCAGCGAGCCAGAAGATGGCGACGGGCGTATGTAGGCGGCGTCGTCGATGGCCAGGTTGGGCATCCGGGTCTTGTCGCCCAGGATGCTGCCCCCCGACACGGTCGAGGACGGGTCTACCGCCAGCACCGCCACCCGATGATCCTGTGAGGTGAGATAGGTGCCCAATGCGTCGATGAAGGTGGACTTCCCCACCCCGGGCACTCCGGTGATCCCTACCCGCCGAGCGCCGCCGGTGTGAGGCAGCAGCCGTTGAAGAAGCTCAGTAGCCAATGTCCGATCATCTGGCTTGGTGCTTTCCACCAGGGTGACGGCCCGGCCCAGCCAGGTGCGGTCGGCTCCCAGCACCCCCTCGACACAGGCGTCGAGGTCGATCACTGGCGGTTGTCCAAGGCGGCCAGCAAATCCATGGCCGCGTCGGCGATGACCGTGCCGGGCCCGAAGATGGCCTCGACCCCCGCGGCCCGCAGCTCGTCGTGGTCGCTGGGTGGGATCACCCCGCCGACCACGATCATGATGTCGGCCCGGCCAAGCTGCTTCAGCTCGGCCCGCAATTCGGGCACCAGGGTCATGTGCCCGGCCGCCAGCGACGATGCCCCCACGATGTGGACATCGGCCTCCACCGCCTGGCGGGCCACTTCGGCCGGGGTCTGGAACAGCGGTCCTACATCCACATCGAATCCGAGATCGGCAAACGCCGTGGCGATCACCTTCTGGCCCCGGTCATGGCCGTCTTGTCCCATCTTGGCCACCAATATGCGGGGTCGGCGCCCGGTTCGGGACGCGAAGCCAGCCACTGCTTCCCGCACTTCACCGGTGCCGCCGCCGTTGCTGTCGCTCTGTCCCATCTCTGATTGGTATACCCCGGAGATCGTTCGGATCCGGGGTGCATGGCGACCATACACCTTCTCCAGCGCGTCGCTGATCTCTCCCACGGTGGCCCGGGCCCGAGCCGCGTCTACCGCGAGAGCCAGCAAGTTGGAGTCTTTGGTACCGACGGGCCGGTCGGCCCCAGCAGTCAGCGCGTCCAAGGCACGAGCGCAGGCCTCGTTGTCCCGCTCGGCCCGCAGCCGCTCCAGCCGGGCGATCTGAGAGGCTCGCACCTCGGCGTTGTCCACCTTCAGCACTTCGATGCCCTCTTCACCGTCCACCTGATAGCGGTTCACCCCCACCACGGTTTGGGCGCCGGAGTCGATGCGGGCCTGGGTGCGGGCGGCGGCCTCCTCGATGCGCATCTTGGGGATTCCGGCCTCGATGGCCTCGGCCATGCCACCGGCGGCCTCCACTTCGCTGATGTGCTCCCACGCCCGTTGGGCCAGGTCGTGGGTCAGCCGCTCCACGTAGTACGAGCCGCCCCAGGGATCGGCCACCCGGCAGGTACCCGACTCGTGCTGCAACAGGAGCTGGGTGTTGCGGGCGATGCGGGCCGAGAAATCGGTGGGCAGGGCCAGGGCTTCGTCCAGGGCGTTGGTGTGCAGCGACTGGGTGTGGCCTTGCGTGGCCGCCATGGCCTCGATAGTCGTCCTCACCACGTTGTTGAACACGTCTTGGGCGGTGAGGCTCCACCCCGAGGTCTGGCTGTGGGTGCGAAGCGACAGCGACCGGGGATTGGACGGACTGAAGGGGCGCATCAACTTGGCCCACAGAAGGCGGGCGGCCCGCAGTTTGGCCACCTCCATGAAGAAGTTCATGCCGATGCACCAGAAGAAGCTGAGCCGGGGGGCGAAGGCGTCGATTTCCAGCCCTGAGTCCAACCCGGCTCGCACGTACTCCACCCCGTCGGCCAGGGTGTAGGCCAGCTCCAAGTCGAGGGTGGCCCCGGCCTCTTGCATGTGGTAGCCGGAGATGGAGATGGAGTTGAACTTGGGCATGTTGGCCGAGGTGAAAGCGAAGATGTCGGAGATGATCCGCATCGACGGCGTCGGCGGGTAGATGAAGGTGTTGCGGACCATGAACTCCTTCAAGATGTCGTTCTGGATGGTCCCGCCCAGCTTTTCTGGCACCACCCCCTGCTCTTCGCCGGCCACGATGTACATGGCCAGAATCGGCAGCACCGCCCCGTTCATGGTCATCGACACGGTCATCTGGTCCAGGGGGATGCCGTCGAACAGGATCTGCATGTCGAGGATGGAGTCGATGGCCACGCCGGCCATACCCACATCGCCGCTCACCCGCGGGTTGTCGGAGTCGTAGCCCCGATGGGTGGCCAGGTCGAAGGCCACCGACAGACCCTTCTGGCCGGCCGCCAGGTTGCGGCGGTAGAAGGCATTGGAGTCCTCGGCGGTGGAGAACCCCGCGTACTGGCGAATGGTCCACGGCTGGGTGGCGTACATGGTGGCGTATGGACCCCGCACATAGGGCTCCAGTCCGGGGTAGGTGTCACAGAAGTCCAGCGGGGCCCGATCTTCGGCGGTGTAGAGCCGACGCACGCCGAATCCCTCGGGGGTGGCCCAGATGAGGTGGTCGGGGCCCTCCCCGGTCTGCGATTCCACCAGATCGGCCCAGCCCATCCCGTTGGCACCAGAGGCAGGCGGGGCGTGGAGGTCTACGCGGGAGAAGTCCGGGACGGTCACAGGCCCAGCCTGTCGTGGATGGCACCCAGCGCAGCCAGCGCGTCGCAGCCCATGTGGATGTAGCCGTCGGCCCCCCACCGGTCGTCGGGGCGACCGGCCAGCAGCACATAGCCACATCCGGCCCCTTTCAGCGCGGCCACCGCGTCGGCAGCGTGCTCCTGATACATGTCGTCAGACGAGCACACAACAGCGATGGGCGTGCCCGACGCCGACCACGCCGAGGCCGCTTCTTCCGGGGTGTCGTATCCATCGCCGCCGACGGCATCGATTCCGCCAGCAGCCAGCAGATTGGCGGAAAACGCGGTTCGGGCCGAGTGGACGGCGATGGGGCCCAAGCTGGCCAAGAACGCGGTAGGGCGAAACGGGCTGGTCTCTGCGGCATCGCGCAATGCCTCAAACGGCTCGGCCAAGCGGCGCAACCCGGGATCGGAAACCGCCGCTGGCCGATCGACGGCCGGCTCATCCAGGTCGGGGAACTCACTCACGCCGGTGAGCGGCAGGCGGCGGGTGGCCACATCTCGGCTGCGGGCCTCATGCGCCGCATCAATGCGCTCCGACAGACTGGCCCCCGCCTCCAGCTCCTGGAACAGGCCCCAAGCGGTGCTGGTCAGGGCATCGGTGAGCGACTCGATGTAGTAAGAGCCGCCGGAAGGGTCTATCACCTCATGGATGTGGGACTCCTCCCGCAACAACAGCTGCGTATTGCGGGCGATCCGCAGCCCCAGCGGATCGGGCACCCCGATGGCCGAGTCATACGGGCTGACGGTGATGGCATCGGCGCCACCCGCCGCGGCGGCGAAGCAGGCCACCGTGGTGCGGATCATGTTCACCCACGGGTCGCGGCGAGTCATCATGGCCCCGGCGGTAACCGCGTGCTGGCGCTGGGCGGCGGGGTTGATGCCGCACGCCTGGGTGACCCGGGCCCACAGTCGTCGGGCGGCCCGGAACTTTGCGATGGTCAAGAATTGATCCACTCCGGCGGCGTAGCGGAATTCCAGTCTGTCCGCCGCCGACGCCAGGTCAAGCCCCGCCTGTTCACAGGCCCGCAAGTAGGCAACTCCGTCGGCCAGCGATCCAGCCAGCTCCTGAGCTTCACTGGCGCCTTGGTCGGCCAATCGTGCCCCGTTAACAACCGCGACCAGCACGTTGCGGTAGTCCAGGTTCAGGGTATTGGCCACTGCCTCAGCTACCGCAGGATCACGAGGGTCCATCCCGAAGCCGCCGAGAGCCTCATCTCTGGCCACTCCCCTGCTGTCCCAAAGGTCGACCAGATGCCAGATGGCGGCCTCACTCCCCGGCGCCAGCATGATCGGCACCGTTGAGGGAACGCCATCGAGCAGGTCGTGCACTTCTTCCCGGCTGGTTTCACCGTCGATGTGGAGCTCTATGGCATCAGCTCCCCCGCCCAAGTCGTCCAGGATCGCGCGGTTGCCGGTAGCTCGGCTATGGGCCTGCCGGACTTGCCACGCGCCGCCCACAACCCTGCCGCCCCGAGTAAACGGCGCTACACCGGGAACCCCGGAATCTCCGGGGTGGTCGGCACCGGTGTAGAGCGGTTGAATCCGAATGCCGTCGTAGGTGGTGCCCACCAGCTTTTTGTCGAACGGCGCCCCCCGAAGCACTTGCTCCACCAGCTCCATCCACTGGTCCCGCCCGGCCAGGTCGAAATCCCCGGCCAAGCTCATCACGGCCTCGCTCACAACTCTGAATGGTACGTCCTAGCCCCTCGTTTTCCCGCCTCGGAAAACCAAGACGGGGCGCGCCTTTTGCCAGGGCAACTTGTGGCCGATTCCCAGCGAGGAGGAAAATCAAGGCGACCCCTCCCCCACCCAGAGGTGCATCATGGCAGACCTGCCGTTCAAGGTGTTCGACGCCGACAACCACTACTACGAGGCCACCGACGCCTTCATCCGCCACATCGACCCGGCGATGAAGAAGCGCTGCATGCAGTGGGCCAATATCGACGGCAAGCAGCGATTGCTGGTGGCGGGCAAGATCAACCGGTTCATCCCCAATCCCACGTTCGACCCGGTGTCCAAGCCGGGGGCGCTCCAGGACTTCTTCCGGGGCCGCAACAAAGAGGGCGTGGACGTGAAGACCATGTTCGGCGAGCTCGACCCCATCTCCGAGCGCCCCGAGTACCGCGACCGGGACAAGCGCCTGGAGTTGATGGACACCCAGAACATCGAAGCCGCTCTGTTCTTTCCCACCCTGGGCGTGGGCATGGAACAGTCGCTGCGCCACGATCCTCCAGCCGTGGTCGCCGCCTTCACCGCATTCAACCGGTGGCTGGCCGAAGACTGGGGCTTCGCCTACCAGGAGCGCATCTTCGCCGCTCCGGTGATCTCCATGGTCGACGTGGATTGGGCCGTCTCCGAGGTGGAGTGGGCCTTGGACAACGACGCCCGCATGGTGGTGATGGTGCCCGGGCCGGTACCCACCCTCGACGGTGGAAGCCGCTCGCCAGCTATGCCCGAGTACGACCCGGTGTGGGCCCGCATTGCCGAGGCCGGCATCACCGTGGGCATGCACGGCGGCGACGGTGGCCTCCACGACTACAACGAGATGTGGGAGCCGACCGAAGATTTCCAGTCGTTCCGCACTTCCACGTTCAAGCAGATCACCGGCCACGACCGCCAGATCTTCGACACCATGGCCGCCCTGGTGTGCCACGGCCTGTACGACCGCCATCCCAACCTGCGGATCGCCTGCATCGAGAACGGGGGCATGTTCGCCCCCCGCTTGGTGGAGGAGCTGAAGATCGCCTACGGCAAGATGCCCCAGGAGTTCCGCACCGACCCGGTGGACCAGTTCATCGACCATGTCTGGGTGTCGCCCTATTACGAGGACGACATCGACCTGATCAAGGAAACCATAGGCGCAGATCACATGCTGTTCGGCTCCGACTACCCCCACGCCGAAGGGCTGGAGGTGCCCACCGACTTCATCTACGACATCCCCAACTTCACCGACGCCGAGGCCAAGGCCATGATGCGGGACAACGCCTGGGACGTGATCACACCCCGGTCCGCATTGGCTGCCTGAGCGCCGTCAGAGCCAACCGAACTCCCTGAGGAGGGAACACAACATGGCCATGCCCACCGACATCCCGATCATCGACACCATGATCGGGTTTCCCAAGCCCGACTTCTCCACCTACGACTTCATACGGGCCCAGACCAAAGACGACCAGACGTCGGAGGAGTTCGACTTCCCGGTGGAGTACATGTTCAAGGGGGTGCCCAAGGAGCTGTACGGCACCGAAGACGACCCCGTTCAGGTGACGCTCAAGGAGATGGACCGTTTCAACATCGAGTTGGCCCTCATCTCCTGCGAGGACGAGACCGGCCAGCGGGCGCTGAAGGACTACCCCGAGCGGTTCATCCCCTCCATGAACGTCGACCCCAACGACGTGATGGGCGAGGTGCGCCGCATGAACCAGCTTCACCAGGAGTGGGGCGTGAAGGCAGTGGGCGCGTTCCCCGCGGGCTGCTTCCCCCAAGTCCCGATCGACGACGCCAAGTTCTATCCGATCTACGCCAAATGCGTGGAACTCGACCTGCCCATGTTCGTATGCGCCGGCGTGCCCGGGCCCCGCTTCCCGTTCTCGCCCCAGCACGTGGAGCGCATCGACCGGGTGATGTACGACTTCCCGGAACTCACCTTCGTGACCCGCCACGGCTGCGAGCCGTGGGAGGACCTGGCGGTGAAGCTCATGCTTAAGTGGCCCGGCCTGCACTATTCCACCTCGGCGTTCGCCCCCAAGCACTACCCCGAGGCCATCATCCGCTACGCCAACACTCGGGGCGCTGAGAAGGTGATCTATGCCGGCTACTTCCCGATGGGATTGTCGCTGGAGCGGATCATGACCGACATGAAAGACGTCCCCTTCCGGGACAAGGTATGGCCCGGCTTCCTAAGAGAAAACGCCCGGCGAGTGCTGAAGCTGGACTGAGCAACTGAACCCAGAAATAGGAGCCAACAAATGAGTGATCAGCGAGTGGAACAAGACTGGGAGACACCTTCCCTGGAGGAGATCCCGGTCATCACCAAGATGCATGTGGAGGCCATGGAGTCCAGCGACGACCCCGCGGTGTGGGGCGTGGCGGGCATGCACCATGTGCTGATCCGCACCGTCGGACGCCGTTCGGGCAACGAGCACAAGGTGGCCCTGCCCTACTGGCGGGACCCCGACGGGCACCGCATCGTGGTGGCGTCGTACGCCGGGGCCAAGGCCCACCCCTCGTGGTACTTCAACCTGGCCGACAAAGAAGCCAACCCCGAGCTGTTGATCACCGATGAGGGCCAGCACTTCTGGGCGGTGGCCGACATCTGCGAGGGCGACGACTACGCGGCCACCTGGGATGGCCTGGTGGCCGACCGGGCCTGGTACGCCGACTACCAGGCCAAGGCCCCCCACCGCCAGATCCCCCTGGTGCGGCTCGTCGAGCAGCGCCCCGCTTAGGAGCAATCGCCATGGCAAACCAACCCATCCGCACCCTGCCGCCCGCAGGGGCCATCCAAGACGAGCGCGAGATCGAAGCGGTGCTCGAGGTGCTGCGCTCCGGAGACCTGTTCATCGGAGAGAACGTGGCCCGATTCGAGGACGAGATCTCCACCTTGCTGGGCAAGGAACGAGGGGTGATGGTCAACTCCGGCTCCTCGGCGCTGTTCTTGGCGGTGAGCATTCTGGACTTGGAACCAGGCGACGAGATCATCACCTCGGTTCTCACCTTCTCCACCGATGTGTCGTCCATCGTCCATCAGGGGCTGGTGCCGGTATTCGTCGACGTGGAGCCCGACACCTACCAGATCGACGTCAACCGCATCACCGAGATGATCGGCCCCCGGACCAAGGCCATCTTGACCCCCAACCTGATGGGCAACTGCCCCGACTGGGATGCGATCCGGGCCATCGCCGACGAGCACGGGCTAAAGGTGATCGAGGACTCCTGCGACGTGCTGGACACCCGCCTGCGGGGCACTCGGATCGGCGCCCGCAGCGACATCAGCGTGACCAGCTTCGCCATCTCCCATTCGCTCACCTGTGCGGGCAACGGCGGCATGGTGGCCATGGACGATCCCGAGATGCACGACAAGTGCCTGACCCGGCGGCGCTGGGGAAGGCGCTCGGAGTCGTACCTGTACGGCTCCCGCCAGGGCGAGGACACCCGCTGGGGCCCACTGGACGATGGCACCATGTACGACCAGATCTTCATCTTCGACGACATGGGCTACAACTTCGAGCCCTCGGAGCTGGGCGCGGCCTACGGGCTGGTGCAGCTCTCCAAGCTCGAGGAGTTCAACGCCCGCCGGCGCCACGCCTTCGACCGCTACAACGACTTACTGGTCAACCACACCGACAAGGTGATCCTGCCTCGCACGACCCCTGAGCTGGAGACCACCTGGATGCGCTATGGATTCATCCTCCGTCCCGAGTCGGGCCACGACCGCACCGAGGTGCAGAACTTCCTCGAAGACCGCAACGTGCAGTCCCGCATGGTCTGGACCGGCAACATCCTGCGCCAGCCCGGCTTCTCGGATATCGAGCACCGGGCCCCAGCCGACGGTTTCCCCAACGCCGACCTGGTGATGGACCACGCCTTGTGCATCCCCACCCACCACGGCCTGGGGTCAGACGACATCGGCTACGTGGTGGACACCCTTTCCGAGCTGTTCGGCAGCTAGAGGGGTTGCCGGACTGAGCGCCGGACTCAGCCGCCGGTGAGCTTGGCCATGTCGAAGTAGTCCGACCAGCGGGCGATGCGCCCGTCGCGCACTTCGAACACCCCGCACACCGGCAAAGCCAACTGGCCGTCGCCGGTGTTGATGTAGTCGGTTCGCTCGTTCAAGACCACGTTGCCATTGGCCGCCTGATGGTGGGTCTCAAACACGATGCCGCCTGAAGTGGGGAAGAACCCCTCCAAGAACGCCCGAATGGCCTCGGCCCCCTCCAGAGGATCCATCGGCACGTTGTGATAGACGGCGTCGTCGGTGAAGTAGGCCATCAGCTCGTCGGCATCGCCGTTGGCCCACGCGGCGCAAAACTGGCCCACCAGTTCGCTGGGATCGGTCGGCAGATCGGCCATGGCGTTCTCCTGTCGTTGCGAGTGCCCAGCATGGCCCGCCCCGCACCCGTTCTGCCAAATGCGAAGAGGCTCTAGCGCACCGCTGAGCTATGTGCTATCTTACAAAACAGTCCAGTTAGCCTGTTTTTGGCAATCGACTCAAGGGGGGATCCCATGCGGACGAACACAACCAACTCGCTACGAGGCTGGAGGGTCGTCGCCTTGCTCCTGGCTGTATTGGCGCTCGTTGCCGTCAGCTGCGGCAACGATGACGACTCCCGCGGCTCACAGACGACGATCACGCTTGCCGTCAACCCCTGGAATGGCTCGGCGGCCAATGTCGCGGTAGCCGCCCAACTGCTGGAGAGCGAGCTGGGTTACACCGTCGAGACAATAGACATCGATGAGAACGCCCAGTGGGCCTCCATAAACACCGGCGACATCGACGCCTCGTTGGAGGTATGGCCATCGGGCCACGCTGACAATGTGGCCGACTACATCGACAGCGCCGACGGCAACGTGGACAACGCCGGTTTGATCGGCCCCGTCGGCGAGATCGGCTGGTTCATGCCCACCTACATGGTGGAGCGTGAGCCGGCGCTGGCCACTTGGGAAGGCTTCGCCGATCCTGCACTCGCTGGATTGTTCGCCACCGCCGAGACCGGCGCCAAAGGGCAGTTCCTCAGCGGCGATCCCAGCTGGACGATCTACGACGAGCAGATCATCGCCAACCTGAATCTGCCGCTGGAAATCGTCTATGTCGGCTCTGAGGCGGGCATCCTGGCCGCGTTGGACGCGGCCTACAGCCGTGAAGATCCGGTGCTGTTCTACTTCTGGACGCCACACTCCGCATTTGGCTCCTACGACCTCACCAGGGTTGCCCTACCCGCTTACAGCGATGAGTGCTACGCCCGAGACGCCGATGGCGGCATCGATTGCGACTACCCAGAAGACGCCCTGTTCAAGATCGTCAACGCCGACTTGGCTGAGAACGCCCCTGATGCGGATGCCTTCCTGCGGGCAATGAGCTACTCCACGGCCGACCAGATTTCGATGCTGGCCGCTATCGAAAACGACGGAATGTCAGTGGAAGACGCCGCGGCCCAGTGGATCGAGGCCAACGAAAACGTCTGGAGCGCTTGGCTCCCCTCCTAGGCTCCAGCTGAGAACCGGTGTCGGCGGCTTGCGGGAGCTGCCGACACCGGTTTTCGATCCCTCTCTATAGGAGCAGTCGTTGTACGACTTCATCATCGTCGGAGGCGGCTCTGCTGGCTGCGCGTTGGCCAACCGACTGAGTGCGGATGCCGACAACAGCGTTCTGGTGCTGGAAGCAGGGCGGCGGGATTACAAGTGGGATGTGTTCATTCACATGCCCGCGGCCCTGGCTTTTCCCATCGGCAGTCGCTTTTACGACTGGAAGTACGAGAGCGAGCCCGAGCCCCACATGGGAGGCCGAAGGGTCTACCACGCCCGGGGCAAGGTTCTGGGCGGTTCCAGCTCGATCAACGGCATGATCTTCCAGCGGGGAAACCCCGCTGACTACAACAAGTGGGCTGCCGAACCCGGCATGGAGAACTGGGACTACCGCCACTGCCTGCCGTACTTCAAGCGCATGGAGACTTGCCTGGCCGGTGGCGACCAATGGCGGGGTGAGGAAGGGCCGCTGGTGTTGGAGCGGGGGCCAGCCGACAGCCCCCTGTTCACCGCCTTCTTCAAGGCAGTACAGGAGGCCGGGTACGAACTGACCGATGACGTCAACGGGTACCGCCAAGAGGGCTTTGCCGCGTTTGACCGCAACGTCCACCGGGGACGGCGGCTCTCGGCGTCGCGGGCCTACCTGCACCCGGTGATGCACCGCAAGAACCTCGAGGTGGAGACCGGCACTCTCATCAGCCGGGTGCTGTTCGAGGGCAACCGAGCGGTTGGCGTTGAGTACCGCCGACGGGGACGCAAGCACACCGTCCGGGGGGGCCAGATCCTGTTGTGTGCGGGGGCATTCGGCTCAGCCCAGCTGCTTCAGCTCTCCGGGGTAGGGCAGGCCGGCCTGCTGGAGTCCTTGGAAATCCCGGTGGTGGCCGAACAGCCCGGGGTGGGAGAGAACCTCCAAGACCACCTGGAGGTGTACGTCCAATACGCCTCCAGCCAGCCGGTTTCCATGCAGCCCCATCTCAAGCGGTGGCGCCGGCCCTGGATCGGCCTGCAATGGCTGGCCCGAAAAGGGCCAGGGGCCACCAACCACTTCGAGGGCGGCGGTTTTGTCCGCTCCAATCCCGACGAGTCCTACCCGAATCTCATGCTCCACTTCCTGCCCTTGGCCATCCGCTACGACGGCTCGTCGCCGAGCAGCGGACACGGCTACCAAGTTCACGTCGGACCCATGTACTCAGACGCCCGGGGCCATCTGCGAATCAAATCGCTCGATCCACGGGTAAAGCCGGCGATTCAGTTCAACTACCTCTCCACCGAGCAGGACCGGCGCGAGTGGGTGGAGACCATCAGAGTGACCCGCAGCATCATGAGCCAACCGGCGTTTGCCGCCTACAACGCGGGCGAGCTGTCCCCGGGTCCCGAAGTCGCCACCGATGGCCAAATCATGGACTGGGTGGCCCGCGACGCCGAGACCGCGCTGCATCCCGCGGGGACGGCTCGCATGGGATGTGATGATCAGTCAGTCGTGGATCCCGCAACGATGCAGGTCCACGGAACCGAGGGGCTGTCGGTGGTGGACGCCTCGGTGATGCCCACCGTGACCAACGGCAATATCTACGCGCCGGTGATGATGATCGCCGAGAAGGCAGCCGACATCATCTTGGGCAACGAGCCCCTGACCCCCCAGGACGCGCCGGTCTATTCCGCCGAGTCAACCAAATCCCGGGCCGCCCCATGATCGGTGATGAGGTTCGAGACCAGGTCGAGCACCTTGCGGCGCTCATCGGCGGTGGGCGGGGCCAAACCGAACAGGTCGATGAGCCAGAGCCCGTCACCCACG
This sequence comes from Acidimicrobiia bacterium, assembly GCA_022827725.1. Taxonomy (GTDB): domain Bacteria; phylum Actinomycetota; class Acidimicrobiia; order Acidimicrobiales; family Bin134; genus Poriferisocius. The sequence goes on along the minus strand of JAJEIJ010000044.1, from coordinate 29,007 downwards.
ACCCGGGCCAGCAGTGCCTCGGTTTCGTCGAGTCCGTCGTCGTGACGCAGCCGATCCTGCCAGCGCTGGAACGTCGCCCGAGTGCTGTCCAGCAGATCGTCGTCCACTGCGGCCGCGGCCAGAATCGACACCGCAGTATCAGTGGCCGCCTTGGTCGGTTCCTGCACGTATTCGAGGTAAGCCAGCGCAAACGCTCCCTGGCGGGCATCGATGCCGTCGGCCAGCACATTCAACTCGGTGTCGAGCACTCCCATCACCTGATTGAGCAACCCGATGATCAGCGCGTCCTTGGAGCCGAAGTGGTAGAGAAAGCCGCCCTTGCTCACCCCTGCTCGAGCCGCCACCTTGTCGAGGGTCAGGGACGACACACCCTCTTGTTTGATCACCTCGGTGGCCGCTTGCAGAATCCGATCGCGGGTCAGCACAGCCCGCTCTTGTACCGGCAGATTCCTGGGCCGTTCGGCCGCTTCACCCATTGCCGGGTCAGGGTAGCCCAAACCAATACCCGTCTGTCCGGACGGTAAAGTCTGATCCGGGGGGCGGCGATGGACACAGCCAGCGATACAGCCCAAGTCAGAGTCGAAGGCGTGTGGAAGGTCTTCGGTCGAAGGGCCCGCGAGGCTAGGGCAATGGCCAAGGCCGGTGCCTCCCGGGAGGAGATCCAGACCGCCACGGGCAGCGTGGTGGCCGTTCGCGACATCACCTTCGAGGTGGCCCCGGGTGAGACGTTCGTGGTCATGGGCCTGTCGGGCTCGGGCAAGTCCACCCTCATCCGGTGCGTCTCCCATTTGGTAAGGCCCACCGAGGGAAGGGTCAGGCTGTGCGGCACCGAGCTCACCCGGGCCGACAGCGCCACGCTGCGCGAGTTGCGCCGCCAGAAGATGGCGATGGTGTTCCAGCACTTCGGCCTGTTCCCCCATCGCAAGGTGGTGGACAACGTGGCCTACGGGCTCGAGGTACAGGGGGTGGACCGCCAAGACCGCCAAGACCGAGCCAGGGAGCTGCTGGACACGGTCGGTTTGGAGGGCTGGGGCGACCACTATCCCCAGCAGCTCAGCGGCGGCATGCAACAGCGGGTGGGATTGGCCCGAGCCTTGGCCGTGGACCCCGAAGTGCTGTTCTTCGACGAGCCGTTCTCCGCCCTCGACCCGCTCATCCGCCGCGACATGCAGGACGAGCTCATCGACCTCCAGATGAAACTCCAGCGGACGCTGGTGTTCATCACCCACGACTTTGCCGAAGCACTGAAGTTGGCCGACCGGATCGCCATCATGAACGACGGTGCCTTCGTGCAGGTCGGCACACCGGTGGAGATACTCACCAGCCCGGCGGATGACTATGTGCGGGCATTCACCCAGGATGCCCCGGTGGCCAAGGTCTTGCAGGCCTGTTCGCTGATGCGCCCCCTCGACGGCACCGCTGTCGACCCCGGGTGGCCGCAGGTCTCGATGACCACACCACTGGAGACCGCGCTCCCCCACTTGCTCGGGTCCACCGCTCCTGTGGTGGTGGTAGACGAGGACAATACGCCGGTGGGTCTGCTCCACGGGGACGACGTCGCGGGTGTGATCTCTGAGAACCGCCCATGACGGTGGTGGAGGAGGCCCGCCGCACCGCCAACGGGCTTCGAACCAGAACCGACAGTCGCCTGGCTCGCTTCATCCTGGCCATCGGCACAGTAATCGTGCTGGTACTGGTGTTTCGGCTGTCCACCAACTTCGGCGTCTTCCCCGACGACTGGGACATCGGACTGGCCGATCCCATAGATCGGGCCCGGCGGTGGCTGATCAACAACCAGACCTCCCATTGGCTGTACACCGCGTTCTTGAACCCCATTACCGATGCCATCGACTGGGGGATCCGCCGGTTGGAATCCATCCTCAGGTGGTTCCCGTGGTACTCCTACCCGCTGTTCACCGGTCTCGGACTGTGGTGGACCCGAGGGCGAGTGGCCGGAGTGCTGGGCTTGGCCAGCGTGGCCCTGATCGGGGTAGTGGACCTGTGGGAGGAGTCCTTCGCCACCCTGGCCCTTATGGGAGTGTCAGTGCTCATCTCCATGGCCATCGGCATTCCGCTGGGCATTGCGGCCTGGCGCAGCGATGCGGTGGCCAGAGTGGTTCGTCCCACCCTGGACGCCATGCAGACCATGCCGGGGTTCGTCTACCTCATCCCCTTCGTGCTGCTGTTTGGGTTCGGGCGGGTACCTGCCTTGATCTCCACAGTGATCTTCGCGTTGGCGCCAGTGGTGCGCCTCACCGAGGTGGGCCTGCGCACCGTGCCCCAAGTCACGGTCGAGGCATCGGAGATGTTCGGGGCCACCGAACGCCAGACACTCCGTTTGGTACGGCTACCCCAGGCCCGTCCAGCCATCTTCGCCGGGATGAACCAAACCACCATGCTGGCCATGAGCATGGTGGTGATCGCCGCCTTCATCGGCGCGGGCGGCTTGGGCCAGGTGGTGTTGCGGTCGATGCAGAACATCGACGTGGGGAGGGCCTCTGAGGCCGGCATCGCCATCGTGATCATGGCCATTGTGTTGGACCGCTTCTCCACCGGGATCGTCACTGCTGATCCGGGTCGGGATGCCCAGGCCATGCGATGGCTGGCACCTGCGGTCTCGGTGGTAGCGGTGATCGGGGGGTTTCTCGGCCAAAACGAGTTCCCCGAGTCGCTGAACTGGCAATTCGCCCCGTATGTGAATGACGCAACCGATTGGGCCCGAGACAACCTGTACGACATCGGCGGCTCGGGGATCGGGACCGGCCCATTCAGCGATTTCGTCACGCTCCGATTCGTGACCCCGCTGCGCGAGCTGCTCTCGAGCGACATCCCATGGCCCGCCATGATCGGGATCGGGGTGGTCCTCGGACTGTGGGCTAGGGGCATCCGCCTCGCCGTCGGTATCGGAGCAGCGTTGTTCGCCATCGGCTTTTTGGGCATGTGGGCACTGTCGATGGACACCTTGGCCCAGACCATTGTGGCGGTGGCCATCACGCTGATCATCGGCGTGCCGGTGGGGATAATGACTTCGCACAACGACCTGCTCCGAACGGCCTTGAAGCCGGTGTTGGACTTCTTTCAGACAATCCCCAGCTTCGTGCTGCTAGTGCCGGTGATCACCCTTTTCCATGTGGGCCGCATCCCCGGCATCATCGCATCGGTGATCTACGCCCTTCCCGCCGCGGTCCACTACACCGATCTGGGACTGCGACGGGTTCCCGCCGAGATCCACGAGGCGGCCGAGAGCTTCGGTGCCACCCGAGGGCAGCGCTTGCGCCGGGTGGAGATGCCGTTGGCCGCGCCAGAGCTGATGGTGGCGGTGAACCAGGTGATCATGCTGATCTTGGCCATGGTGGTGATCGCCGGACTGGTCGGCGGCGGCGGGTTGGGCCTGGAGGCCGTCCGGGGCTTGCGGCGCAGCGACGCAGTGGGCCGGGGCTTCGAGGCCGGTATCGCCATCGTGCTGCTCGCCAGCATCCTCGACCGCCTCACCCGGGCCATCGCCGACCGCCTGCGCCCTCCGGCTGCGGTCTAAGCGATCCCGCCCCGGCAGTTTTCAGCCACTGTCCTCGATCCACGCCGCGGTGGCCGCGGCCTGCTTGGTGCCGTCGAACGAAATGCGCTGGGTGGGCTCCACCTCGAGGATCACCCGCCGAGGAGAGTCCAGAAAACTGGCGAAGTGGCGCTGCATGTCTTCGTCGGGGTGCAGCGCGGCAGCCAGCTCGGGGTAGAACCATGCCTTGGTCTCGTCGTCGTCGTGCAGGCGGCAGATGCCCTTGTAGGTCACTGTCTGCCTTTGGGGCACCCCCTTGGCGCCGGTGCTGGTCACCACCACGCACACTCGGGGGTCGCGGCGCACCGCGGGGATGCGGGCCCGCTGGGAACTGGCGGTGAGCCAAAACCGGCCCTGGCGCCAGATGAAGCTCATGATGACCCCCACCGGCCATCCCTCTTTGTTGGCCCAGATAAACGTGCACTCGGTCTGAGCTGCCAGCATGGCCTCCTCGGCATCGTTGTCGAGCCACCACTCCGTCACGTCCTCGTAGTCAACCGACTCGGTATCGGTAGCTGGCTCGTCGCTCATCAGTTCTCCTCGTTGTCAGTTCTCAGCCATCGCCTGCACCTGGGCTCGGGCGATCTTGCCCAAGGGGCTGCGGGGAAAGGCTTCCACAAAGCGGACATCATCGGGGATCTTGTAGGGGGCGAGGTTGGCACGACACAACGAGAGCAGGTCTTCGACGCCAACGTTCGCACCCGCAGCGGGCTGGACGAAGGCCACCACGGTCTCGCCGAGGCGGGGGTCGGGTCGGCCCACCACGCAGCACTCGGCCACTCTGGCGTCGGCCCCCAGCACTCGCTCGACCTCTGCGGGGTAGATGTTGTTGCCGCCCCGGATGATCATCTGGCTGCGCCGCTCCACGATGTACAGCTCGCCGTCGGAGTCGAACCGGCCCAGGTCGCCGGAGTGGACCATGCCGCCCCGCAGGATCTCAGCCGACAGCTCTGGGCGACCCCAATAGCCCAGCATGGTGCGGTAGACACCGGCCCAAGGGCCGTCCCGCCGGGGTCCAAAGCAGATCTCCCCCACCTCGCCCACTGGCACGGGCCGATCATCGTCGTCAAGCACCTGCACTTCGATGTGGGGCAGCGCCTGCCCGCAGCTTCCCTCGATAATCGGGCGGTCGGGATCTTGGCGGGTCACCAGCGTGGGCCCCTCGGTGATTCCCAGGCTGGTGGCCGGCTTGACGCCGAACCGCTCCTCGAAGAGGAGTTTCACCGACTCGGGCATCGCCGCGCCCCCTACTCGGGGCTTGGTGAGGGTAGCCAGGTCGTCGGGGTGTACCTCGGGATGGGTCAGCAGGTCGTAGGCCACGGTGGGCACCACCGCGAAATGCGTGACCCCCTCCCGTTTGATCCACCGGGCCAGTGACACCGGATCGTGGCGGTCGGCGATGGCGCAGGTGGCCAGCGCCTGAATAGTGGTCAGGCCGTGGAGCACCTGGAGGTTCAGGATGGTCAAGGGGTGTACGCACAAGAAGACGTCGTCGGCGTCGTAGCTCCCCCGGGCCACGGCCACCGCCCCCTGAAGCAGGGCATTGTGCTGGCTATGCATCACCCCTTTGGGGTTGCCGGTGGTGCCCGAGGTGTAGGCGATGGCCGCCAACCCCAGCGGATCGCACCCGGGCCACGGGTCCATGGGCTCCGCTCCGGCCACCTCCGCCCGCCACTGCTCCAAGCCGACCACCCGGGGGGCGCCCACCTCTTCTGCGGCATTGGACGTGAGGTAGAGCGAAGGCTCGCAGTCGTCGACCAGATAGCGCTTCTCCGGTGGAGCCAGCACGGTGTGGACCCCCACGAACACCGCCCCCCGTACCCAGATGCCCATGAGGGCGGTCACGATGTCGATGTCATTGGCCAGCGATACCGCCACCCGGTCGCCGGCCCGGACCCCCAATTCGTCCAGCGCAGCGGCGGTTCGGGACACTTCGTCGGCCAGATCGGCGTAGCTGAGCCTCCCCCGGGCTCCTGCCAGGGCGGCTTTGTCGGGCACTGCGGCCACCGCCCGTTCCAGCAGCGGACCCAGAGACAGGGGCTCGCCGAAGTCGATCGGGGGGACATCCAGCACCGGCCCATGGTAGGCGGCGGGTTCGTTGAGCGGCATCTATCCTCGGGCCATGAGCGCATCCATAGCATTCGGTACCGGGAAAGTCCCCGAAGACCTCACCACATACGGGGCCTGGGCTCGCCAAGTGGAGAGCTCCGGGTTCTCCATGGTGGTGGCCGGCGACTCCCAGTCGCTGTGGGCCGACCCCTTCCTCACCCTCACCGTGGCCGCCAACCACACCGACAACGCCCTGCTGGCCACCACGGTTACCAACCCCGTCACCCGCCATCCGGCCGCAGCCGCCTCCACCGCCATGGCCCTCCAGCAGATTTCGGGAGGGCGGTTTCGCTATGGGATCGCCTCGGGCGACAGCGCGCTGCTCAATATCGGGGAGAAGCCGGCGACCGTGGACTACCTCCGGGACTACACCGCGGCGGTCAAGGCCCTCAGCAACGGCGAGACGGCCCGCTGGCAGGACAAAGACCTGCACATGCGCTGGGGCCCCGCCCCGGTCCCGGTGTGGATTGCCGCCGAAGGGCCTCGCACCCAGTACATGGCCGGTCAGATCGCCGACGGGGTGATCCTGTCCAACAGCCTGCCCGCCGACGTGTGCGAGATCGTGCTGGGCAACATCGCCGAAGGGGCCCGCTCAGTGGGCAGGGACCCCGACGAGGTCGAGGTGTGGTGGTTCGCCAACCTGCTGTTCGCCGAATCGGAAGAAGCCGGCCTGGAGCAGATCAAGTTCTTGATCGCGGGCACGGCCAACCACGTGTACCGATTCCACATGGACGGCAAGGGCCTTCCCGAGGACATCAAGCCCCGGGTGGCCGCCATGATGGCCGAGTACGACAGCCGCCACCACGCCTTCGCCGACGGAGCCAACGTCAACACCGGGCTGGCCGACAAGCACGGCCTCACCGAGTTCCTGGCCAGCCGCGGCACCATTGCCGGCCCGCCTGAATACTGCATCGACCGCTTGACCGAGTTGGCCGAGCGGGGCGTCAACCGCATGGTGCTGGCCCAGTTCATGGACGACAAAGAAGGCTGGATGCGCACCTTCGCCGACACCATCGCCCCCGTGTTCTGCTGATCTGAGGCCCCCCATGTAGGGCCGCTTGAAGAGCCAAAAAAACACCATCAAGAGCCTCTTGCCAGGGCACTGTTTGTTAGTTATGCTTACAAACTAGTGAGAGGGGCCTCAGACTCCCGGCTGCTGCGGCTGTTGAATGGGCAGCGCATCGTCGATGCCATGTTCGATGCCGCCCCCCAGGGAATCTCCCGAGCAGACATCGCTCGTGTGACGGGGCTTTCCAAGCCGACCGTCTCCAACCTGGTGGCCGATTTGGAATCATCGGGATTGATTCGCCTGGCCGAAACGCCCACCACATCGGGGAACGTGGGGCGGCCAGCCATGCTCTACGAGTTTGTGCCGGAGGCAGGGTTTGTTGTGGCCGCCGACATCGGCGCCACCAAGATCATCGTCGGCATCGCCAACCTTTTGGGAACAGTCGTCGCCGAACAGGAACTGGAGACCGGCCCGAACGCTGACACCGCGCTCAACCGTGTCGCGGAAACAGCACATCAGATGCTGTCAGGGATCGGAGGTCGAGCCGGGTCGGCCTGCATCGGCGTCCCCGGCATCTACCGCCCGGCTTCTGACAGCGTCGAACAGGCCCTAAACCTTCCGGGATTCGAAGGCCTGCGAGTACGGGCGAAGCTCGAAGAGCTCCTCAACATGGATGTCCATGTGGACAACGATGTGAACCTGGCGGCGCTGGCCGAAGCCGACCTGGACATCGACCAAACCAACTTTGTGGCCATCTCGATCGGTACCGGAATCGGAATGGGCATCATCGTGGGCGGAGAGCTGTACCGCGGGGGAACCGGAGCCGCCGGGGAGGTGGGGTCGCTGGTTCTTCATGGCTCCCCTGCCGATTCCAGTGCCCCCCTCATCCTGGAAGACGTCTCGTCGGCACCCGCCATCCGCAAGCAATTCGGACAGGCCGCTGAATCCGGGTACGCGACAGAACTGCACGGCAGCGCCGACGTTCCGGAGATCTTCGACGCTGCCGCTCAGGGCGACCCGGCAGCCGTACATGTGTTGGAGGACGCGGCCGAAGCCATGGCTACCGCCGTCATGCACGTGTGCCTTGTCGTGGACCCGGAGCGGATTGTCTTCGGCGGCGGCGTGGGGGCCAATCCGGTGTTTGTGGAAGCAGTCAACGCCGAGCTGAGTAGACGGCTATCCCAACCGGTGGAAGTCTTTGCCTCAACGCTCGGACGGCGGGCCACGTTTCTCGGAGCGGTGGCACGGGCGCTCGACGAGCTGCACGAGTCGCTGGTAACCGACACGCTGGGGCGCCCGCGATGACCCCCGAGGCCGTCGCCGAGTACGTGGATGCCGACGCGGTGGTCGATCTCCTTCAAGAGGCCATCGGCATACCCAGCGTGACCCCTCACGAAGAAGACTTCGCCCGGTGGGTACACGATCAACTGGACGACAACGCCTGGGACCACAGGCTCCTCGCTCCCTTTGAGGGCACCCGGGCCAACGTTTACGCCAGTGTCGGCCATGGGCGCCCATCGCTGGTCTTGGCGGGACATCTCGACACCGTGCACGCTGACGACTGGGCAAAACACTGGGCTGGAACCGAGCGGGCCAACCCCTTTGCCGCTTCGATCATCAGCCAAGAGATCTGGGGCCGAGGGTCTGCTGACCAGAAAGCCGGCATCTGCGCCATCTTGGAGGCACTCCGGGCGATCCACCGATCTGGTTGTCGGCCAAAGGGCTCGGTGACTGCGCTTTTCGTATGCGACGAAGAATCAGGCCAACCCGGCAGCGGCATTTCTGCCGGGATGAAAGCGGCAATAGCTGACGGGGAGGTCCAGCAAGACCATCCGGCGGACTTCCTCGTCTATACCGAGCCCACAACCTCGGCCATCTACACCGCGCAAATGGGCTTCCTCATCGCCGACATCGCACTGACCGGACAGTCGGCATACTTCGGACGACCGGAACTGGGGGTGGACGCCTTGAAGGCCGGCCATCACCTCCTCACCGCGCTTTGGGAGCATTCCGACAACCTCCGCGCCCAACCAGCGCATCCGCTGATTGGAGAAGCATTCCTGCTCGTTACCGAAGTCCGATCTGGGGAAAGCATCGCGGTGCCCGGGCGGTTCGATCTGTCTTTGATCCGCAAGGTCCTTCCCCGAGAGAGCCTTGACGCAGCGGCGCAATCCATCCGAGATATCACCGCCCAAGTAGCCGCAGATCACGGTGTCGAGGCCTCGGTGGAGTTCACCGCCCCCCGGGATCACCCGGTTGGGGGCACACCCGACGAAACCCCGACTGACCATCCCGCGGTGCAAGCCCTCGGTGCGTCCATCGCCGCAACCACTGGCGATGAGCCCCGCATTGAGGCTGCGCCGTATTGGTCGGAAAAGTCGTTCCTCTCCGCCATCGGCGTGCCCGGTGTGTACTTCGCGCCCGGAGACATCTCGAACGCCCACACACCGTTCGAGCGTGTGGAGATTGACGAACTCGTAGCCGCCACCCGCATCTTGGCCCATTTCGTGGCGTCGTGGTGCGGACTCGAACCAGCCCCAACCACCTAAATGCCCAACCACCAATTGAAAGAGGAGAAATCCATGCAACCCCGAAAGAAATCGCGATGGCTCGTATTGGGCGCACTGCTCGCCGTCTTCGTTCTCCTGGCCGCAGCTTGCGGCAATGACGACGATGACAGCGGTAGCGACCCCACTGCCGCACCCGCAACCGCCGCACCCACTGCGGCACCCGAACCGCCTGACGAACCCGACCCCGAACCTGAGCCCGAGCCCACCGAGGATGAGGCGCCGGCCATGGAGGCCCCGGTAACCCAGGGGCCGAATGGCGAGACGGCCAGCCCGTCTGGCGACATTGTCCTAACTGCCGATGAACTGGCCCAGATCCAAGAGGGTGGCTATACCGCGGCCTTGCTCTGGCACATCTCCGGCGCTTTCACCGACGCGGTGAGCCAGGGGGCTCGGGACGCCTTCGCCGAGATGGGCATCGAGGTGGTGGTCGAAACCGAGGCCGGCTTCGACGCGGCCCAGCAGGCCAATGACGTCGAAACCGCCATGGCGCTGAACCCCGACATCATCCTCAGTCTCACCATCGACCCGGTCTCGGCCGCGGAAGGCTTCCGGCCTGCCGTCGACGCCGGTGTGCAGCTCGTGTTCTTGTCCACGACCCCGGAGGGGTATACGCAGGGCCAAGAATTCGTGGGTGTGGTGACCGACGACCTCGCCGCCATGGGCATTGCCGCCGCCAACCTGCTGGGCAACGCTCTGGGCGGTGAAGGCGAGATCGGCTACATCTTCCACGATGCCCCGTTCTACGTGACCAACCAGCGCGACCAGGCGTTCAAGGCTTGGATCGAGATCAACTTCCCCGGGATCGAGATTGTGGCTGAACAGGGTCTTGCCGATCCGGCTGCCGCAGAAGACATCGCCTCCGCCATGCTGACCCGCAACCCGGGCCTCGACGGCATCTACGCCCCGTGGTCGGCCGGACCAGCCGATGGCGTGCTGGCCGCGCTGCGGGCTGCGGGGGCCAGCGACGTGGCGGTTGTGACCATGGACCTGGACACGAACGTCTCGCTCGACCTTGTGGAGGGCGGCAACATCGTGGGCATCGCGGCTGATGAGGCCTACGAGATCGGCCGGACAATGGCCACCGAGGGGGCCTACGGCCTGCTCGGGAAGCAAACGCCTCCGTTCGTTGTTGTCCCTGCTATCGAGGTAACCGCTGACAACATCGTCGAGGCATACCGGGTGTCGCTGGCTGCCGACCCGCCGCAAGAGGTGCTTGACGCCCTCGGCGGCTAAACCTGAACAGGTGATTCGGAAGTCGATCAGCAAACAGGCCCCGACCGGTCTCCCCTCCCCGGTCGGGGCCTGGATCGACCGCTATCGACATGACGGCGGGCTGCGCCAGTACGTCGTCTACTTGGCATTTGCGCTGATCCTGGCCACGTTCAGCATCCTCCTGCATGACGACGGGTTCCTCAGCTCCTCCAATCTGCTCAATATCGGTCGGCAGGCTGCGCCGATCGCGGTCATGGCGGTGGGGATGGCCTTCGCCCTTGCCGCAGGCGAGATCGACCTCTCGGTTGGCTCGGTGGTGGCGCTGTCATCCCTGGTGGCTGCGGAAATGGTGGGCAACTATGGATTCCTGGCCGGCGCGCTGGCCGCGCTCGGGGCATCGGCGCTCGTGGGGATGGTGAACGGGCTCATTTCGGTGAAGGTGCGAATCCCGTCCTTTCTGGTCACCCTGGGCATGCTGGGCATCATCAGCGGGATCGCCCGCAATTGGAACGACTTGCAGTCGCTCCCCATTCGCAACGACCGGTTCAGCGGAATATTCGGCGCGGGAGGTCTGGGTCCTGTCTCCTCGCTTCTGATCTGGATCGTCATTGTCGGAGCGCTGGGACATTTTGCGCTGCACCATCTGCGCTGGGGACGCCATGTGCTGTCCACCGGTGCCGACCGCGATGCAGCCAACGCAGTCGGAATCAACACCGCTCGGGTGAAGATCTCCGCGCTGGTGGTCAGCGCGACCGCGGCGGGCTTTGCCGGGATTCTTCTCGCCGGTCGCCTCAGCATCGGTCGCCACGACCTTGGAGAGGACTACCTGCTCACCGTCATCGCCGCGGTGGTGATCGGCGGAACGAATTTGTTCGGCGGCCGGGCATCCATTCTTGGAGCTGTCACCGGCGCCCTCATCATGGCCATGCTCAACAACGGCCTCATCCTCATGGGGCTCGAAGTGGCCGACCAGCTCATCGCCCGGGGTGTGATCATCATCTTGGCCGTGGCCCTGAGCATGCGAGAAGCCAAGGAGATCTGACGGTGTTCCTGCGATCGCTGATGGACAAGAACCCGGCCTTTGTGGAGGCGGTTGTGGCGCTGCATCAGGCCGGTTCCCTTCCCGCCAACAGCTACGCATTGGACCTCGACGCCATGGCCGCCAACACCTCGCATCTCATGGGTGAGGCGAGGGGGCTTGGGCTGAGCGTGTACGCCATGACCAAGCAGGTGGGAAGAGCACCGGGCGCACTCGAAGCAATTTCCGCCGCGGGGGTGGACGGCTATGTGGCGGTAGACATGGCCTGCGCCCGGCCGATTGCCGCCCACGGGCACAATCTCGGACACCTCGGACATCTCGTTCAGGTGCCCGCGGCCGAAACCGGCGAAGCCGCGGCCATGCAGCCCGACTACTGGACGGTGTTCTCGCCCAACAAAGCGACAGAAGTCTCGGCTGCGGCCACCCGCCTCGGGCGGGTCCAAGATCTACTGGTACGGGTATTCGCTCCCGGCGACGAGTTCTACTCCGGCCACGAGGGTGGCGTCCCGCTCGAAGAGTTGCCCGGGATGCTCCACCACATCAGCGGCCTACCAGGGGTCCGGTTTGCCGGCCTAACCACGTTCCCGGCCCTGCTTTTCGACCCTGACAGCGGCGGGGCACGAACCACTCCCAACATGGCCACCCTGGCTCGGGCCGCAGAAACCGCCCGGCGACACATCGGCCATGAGGACGAGGGAGCGCTCCAGATCAACGCCCCAGGCACCACGTCGACGGCGGTGCTGGCCCAGCTTGCCGAGGCGGGTGCCACGCAAGTGGAACCGGGCCATGGCCTCACCGGAACCACACCCCTGCATGCGGTTCGAGACCTACCCGAACAACCTGCGGTGTGCTACGTCAGCGAGATCGCCCACATCCATCAGGGCACCCCGTTCTGCTTCGGCGGCGGTCTCTACATAGATCCTGTCTTCGGGGACTACCAGCCCTCTGCCGTTGTTGCCCACGATCCCGTCGAGGCAGCCGCCAAGCCCATACCGGTGGACATGCCCGATCCCGCCGCCATCGACTACTACGCCGAACTCAGGCCTGAATTCGGTCGCATAGTCAGCGAGGGCGACACCGTCGTCTTCGGCTTCCGCATCCAAGCCTTCGCGACCAGGGCATTCGTTGTCGGCATCGTCGGTGTGCGGTCGGGAGCGGCGTCGGTGGCCGGAGTCTGGGATGTGCTGGGAAACCCTGTGAGCTGGAAGGGCAAGCGATGAGTAGTGCCCCAGCCTTGGTCACCTCCGGTATCTCCAAGTCATTCCGAGCTGTGCAGGCCCTCGACGACGTGTCCATTGAACTGCACCACGGCCGGGTCACTGCCCTGCTGGGCGACAACGGCGCAGGAAAGTCAACCCTGGTGAAGTGCATCTCCGGCCTGTACCAGCCTGACGGGGGACGCATATTCGTTCAGGGGTCAGAGCACCGCATCAGCTCCTCTCGCCACGCCCGAGAGCTGGGCATCGAAACCGTTCATCAAACGCTGTCGGTGATCGACCCCCTTGATGTGGCGGAGAACCTCTTCTTGAATCGAGAGCACACCCGAGGGGGATGGTTGGGTGCCCGCATCGGCCTGCTCGACAAACGGCGCATGCGCAAGGAATGCGCCGACACGCTTGCCCGTCTCGACATTCGAATTCCCTCGCTCCGGCGCTCGGTTGGTTCGCTTTCCGGTGGGCAACGCCAAGCTGTTGCCATTGGCCGGGCAGTTTCCTGGGGCCAGCAGATCGTCTTGCTCGATGAGCCCGCTGCAGCCCTCGGCGTCGAGCAGACCCAGCGAGTTCTGGATCTCATCATCAACCTGCGTGACCAAGGGGTAGCGGTACTGCTCATCACCCACAACATGGACCGGGTACTGGCAGTTTGCGACCAGGCAGTCGTGCTCTACCAAGGCCGGAAGTGCGCCGAAGTAGACGTGGCCGACGTCACGAAAGACGACCTGGTGTCATACATAACCGGGGCCCGCAGCACCGGCTGAAGCGCCGGGGTCTGGTTGTGCGGGTCTTCATCGCCGCGGATGCTGCAGAGGCTGCCGACAAAGCAGCCGACATTGTGGAGAACGTCGTCCGGTCGAAACCTCGGCCGCGCCTCGGGATGGCGACCGGCAGCACCATGGTCGGCGTGTACCAATCGCTAGCAGATCGGTACCAGGCCGGGGGGCTCAGCTTTGCTGAAACGTCCATCTATTTGCTTGACGAGTACGTGGGCCTCGACTGCGACCATCCGCAGGCATTCCGAAACGTGATCGGGGCAGGTCTTGCCAACCTCGTCGACCTGAGAGATGACGCATTGTTCGGACCCGACGGGAGCTCACCCGACCTCGAGGCCGAGGCTCAGCGCTACGAGCAACTTGTCACTGAGGCATGCATAGACATCCAACTTCTCGGTATCGGCGGCAACGGGCACATCGCCTTCAACGAACCAGGCGCTTCATTCAAAGGGCTATCAAGCGTCGTCACATTGAGCGAGGAGACGCGGCGGGACAATGCCCGGTTCTTCGCCTCGATTGACGATGTCCCCCGCCAGGCAATATCTCAAGGAATCGGAACCATCTTGCGAGCAAGAGCGATACTTCTAGTAGCACTCGGTGCCCACAAGGCCCGTCCAATCTGTGATGCCCTCATAGGACCCGTTTCGATTGAGTCTCCGGCCTCGGCTATTCGACTGCACCCCGACGTCTCCGTGGTCCTAGATGCTGGGGCGGCTTCACTGTTACCAGCGGCCAAGTCGGAAAGCTGACCTCCGACTACACCAAATCCAGCAGGTGGCCGAGGCGTTGTTGTTTGGTGCGGAGGTAGTCCACGTTCTCGCTTCTGGGGGGCACTTCTAGGGGAACCCGGCGGGCAATCTCCAGGCCGAAGGAGGCCAAGCCGTCGTGCTTGGTGGGGTTGTTGGTCATCAGGGCCACTCGTGTGACCCCCAGTTCGGCCAGGATGGCCGCTCCGATGCCATAGGTGCGGTCGTCCACGGGTAGCCCCAACTCCAAGTTGGCGTCCACCGTGTCCCGGCCCTGATCCTGAAGGGCATAGGCCTGCATCTTGTGCCCGATGCCGATGCCACGGCCTTCATGGCCCCGCATGTACACCAGCACGCCGGTGCCGCAGGCCGCGATGGCGTCCATGGCCGCGTGCAACTGGGCCCCGCAGTCGCAGCGCCACGAACCGAACACGTCCCCAGTGAGGCACTCGCTGTGTACCCGCACCAAGACCTCGTCGGCTCCCGTTATGTCGCCGAGGGTGAACGCCACATGCTCCTCGCCGTCGTCCATCGACTCGAAGGCGTGACAGGCGAACCGACCCCATCTCATAGGCACCTCGGTGGTGGCTATCAGCCTGATCTTTGGTTGGCGTCCCATTAGCTGGCCCCGAGAGTACCCCTGCCAGCAGCGAAACTGGCAGCCCAAGCGACATACGCTTCGAGTATGCGATTCGGGGTGATGATGCAGACCACCGACCGGTCGATGTCGCCGGTGCGCCTAGCCCAGGAAGCAGAGGCCCGAGGGTACGCCTGCATCTACCTGCCCGAGCACACCCATATCCCCACCAGCCGGCGAACTCCACCTCCCACCGGCGAGGACGAGCTGTCTGAGACCTACTTGCGCACTTTGGACCCCTATATCGCATTGGCGGCTTGCGCCCAGGCCACCAGCACCGTGGAACTGGGAGTTGGGGTGGCGCTGCCCGCACAACACGACCCCATCACTTTTGCCAAGCAGTGCGCCACCCTCGATTGGATGAGCGGAGGCCGTCTCGTGCTGGGCATCGGCTACGGCTGGAATCACGAGGAGATGGAGAACCATGGCATCGACGTGCGTCGCCGCCGAGCCTTGGTGCGCGAGCACATGCTCTGCGCCCAGGCGCTGTGGGGCAACGAGATTGCCGAGTTCCACGGAGAATTCGTCCACATGGAGCCCTCGTGGAGCTGGCCCAAGCCCGTCCAGCAGCCCCGCATCCGCACCATCATCGGCGCTGCTCCCGGTGCCACCACCTTCGCCCACATCGCCGAGTTCGGCGACGGCTGGATGCCCATTGGCGGTGCCGGGATGCGAGCTGCTCTGGCCGAGTTGGCCGAGGCCATGACCGACGCAGGACGGAGCATCGATGAGCTGGAGCTGGTCACCTACGGCACCCACCCCGACCCCGGCAAGCTGGGCTACTACCGGGACATCGGCATCACCGAAGTGGTGCTGCGATTCCCCCACGGCGGCTCCGCCGACGAGGTGCTGCCGGTGCTCGACGACTACACCCGCTGGATCGAGGAGTTCGGATAGAAGAGTTATTCGCCGCTGATATCCAGCACCGTGCGGACTACGCCGCCGGTGTCCAGCTCATCAAGAGCAGCAGTGACGTCATTGAGGGGGCGGTGCTGGGTGATCAGCTCATGCAGCAAGAGCTCGCCGGAACGGTAGAGATCGAAGATCCACGGAAAGTCCCGAGCCGGCGAGGAGTTGCCGTACATGCTTCCGGTGAGCGCCTTGCCGAAGTAGATCTCGGTAGCGTCGATGTGGAACGGGGTCCCCGCGGGCGGCCCGCCCACCATCACAGCCAACCCGCCCATGCCGATCGAGTTCCAGGCGTTCTTGTAGGTGGCTCCGGTGCCGATCACCTCGAAGGCGTAGTCGGCCCCCCGGCCCCCAGTCAGCTCCATCACCGCGGCCACCGGATCGTCGTCGGTGGCGTTCAAAGTACGGGTGGCGCCGAACTTCTCGGCCAGGGCCAGCTTGTCGGCCAGCAGGTCTACCGCCACGATCTCGGCCGCGCCCATGAGGCGACAGCCCTGGATGACGTTGAGGCCGACACCGCCGCAGCCGTAGACCACGCAGGTGCTCCCCCGGCGAACCTGGGCGGTGTTGACGGCCGAACCCACCCCCGTGGGCACGCCGCAACCCACCAGGCAGGCCACGTCCAATCCCACATCGTCGGGCACTCTCACCGCTTTGGAGAAGTGAACCACGGCGTGCTCGGCAAACGAACCCACCGTGCAGAACGAGTGATGGATCTCGCCGTCCCTTTCGAAGCGATGGCCACCGTCGTAGTAGGTGCCGATTGGGAAGGCCGGCAGCACCTGGCAGCGGTTGGCGAAACCCGCGGCGCACGACCGGCATCGACCGCAACTGGCCACCAGCGACAGCACCACCCGGTCGCCGGGCTTGATCCCGGAGACCCCATCCCCCACATGCTCCACTACCCCGGCCCCTTCGTGGCCCAAGATCATGGGGGTTTCCCAGTCTCGGCTGCCGTGGTACACGTGCAGGTCGCTGTGGCAAATCCCGCTGTGGGTGATCCGCACCAGCACGTCTTGGGGGGCCAGGTTGCAGATGTCCAATTCGACGATGTCCAGCGGGACATTCGGCTCCCGATACACCGCAGCCCGGGTCTTCATGCCTGTGTCTCCTTTTCTGCCAGCCATTCCCGCAGCTCCCGAACACCCCAGTGCCAGCGGTACTCCCCGATTCCCGGCTCGCCCTCGTAGCTCCAATCCACGAAGCCGTTGCACGAGAACGCGTTCGTGGACACCTTCTCAATGGTGCGGGCCACCCTGCCCTCGAAGCAGTGGCTGCGGCCCCGCTCGTCGACGATCTCATAGACCAGCGCAGTGGTGCGATAGCCGTCGAGCTCGAACCGGCCTGTCCCCTCGGCGATGCGGAGGATTTCCCCACCATCCAACAGGTAACCGTGCGTGATCACGCAGGAATCAGGAGTGTCATTGCGGGTCTGGACCAGGAAGTGGAAATCGTCACCCCAATGGCCGTCATCGAAGTTGCCGCAGCCCAACCGAGCCACCGATTCCCGACGGGGGCCCCACGAGTGATCGCGGTTGACCGCGCAGTCCACCTCGAACCGCACGCCGTTCACCACTGCATCCCCCGAAACGTGCAGGGTCTGGTCGATATGGCCGTGGGCCAGGACCGCATCTGAGCGCTGGATCGACCCGAACCCCTCCCCTGCACCCGCCACTTTGGTCTCTCCCACCTCCACCGGCGGCATCAACGCGGTGTACTCCAAGTCGAACACCGTCCCGTCGATGCCGTCGTAGCGGACTTCCCAGCGCTGGAACGCCTCGGTCTGGCGCACGGCGATGCCGTTGTCCAGGCGGTAGTCGTCCAGGTTGTGGGGCGGCATGGGCATGGCAAAGCGGTCCTCGTGCATATCGTTGGCCAAGGCTCCGGTGGCGCCCAGCCCTCGGTTGGAATACACGAACACGTTGGCCCCCACCACTCCTAGCGTGGGCCGCCACATCGAGCGCAGGTGCCCGACCATCGCCTCCTCAGGCACGAAGAAGCAGAACCAGTTGGTCTCCACCCAATTCCAGTCCCGAAAGCGGGGTTCGTGAAGAAACCGGTCTCTTCGACTAAGCCGAGTTCCCGGGGCCTGAATGCTCTCTCCCATCGACCTCCGACCGTACTCCGCGAGCACAGCCCGCCACGCAATGGATCAGCCGGGACCGAGATCGAGGCCGGCGAAACCGCGGGACCGGATGACCGTGATCGCCCAAAAGACAGCCAGCAATCCCCCGTACACCAGCACCACGAACCGCATGGACACCAGGTCGCCCAGGAATCCCCCGAGGAACGCGCCGATAGGCAGCCCGGAAAGCACCGACATCAGCCACACCGACATGACCCGGCCTCGAAACTGCTCGTCCACCTGCACTTGCAGGGCGCTGTTCATGGTCACGCCATGGGCCATATGGCCCGCTCCGAAGATCAAGTACCCCAACAAGCCGACAACCAGCCAAGAAGTCGCCCCGGTAACCAACACCCCGACGGCATACACCCCCACTGCTGTCATCTCGACCCGGGATCGGGCGTGGCGATCGCCGTACCTGGTCACGTACAGCGCGGCCAGCATCGACCCGAAACCGAACGTCGCAGTGAGCCAGCCCAGCCCGCCATCACTGAGAGCGAACACATCGTCAGCCACGCTCTCCACCAGGGCGAACGCGAATACCGCTCCGACACTGGCCACGACGAACGAAGTGAACATCACCAGGCGCATGGCGGGACGGCGCCTGACGTAATCCAAACCGTGGCGGAACTGCAACCAGAACGGCTCTCGCTCAACCGGTTCCGTGGCCCGAAGCCTCATCGGAGCCATCAAGGCCAAACCCAAGCCGAAGCCCACAATGGTCACCGCGAACGCCGGTCCCGGACCCCAATTAAGCAAAGTGAGCCCGGCCAGCGCCGGGCCTAGCGCACGCCCAGCGGTGAACGACAGCGACACGAAGCGCACCGCCGACAAGAGATCTTCGGGCGGCACCAACAGCACGGTCATTGCCTGGGTGGGGGCCCACTGGAACCCCGATGCCACCCCCACCACCACCTGGATGCCGATCATCAGCCACGGGGTGAGGAGGTCGGCGGTGAACAGTGCCAAGAATACCGCCGAGCAGGCTAGTTGGGTGAAGAATGATCCGAACAAGAGGGCCTTACGGCTCATCCGGTCGCTCCAGATACCGGCCACCGGGGTCATGAACAGCGACGGGATCAGCACCGCGAACGCCGAGCTGCCCACCCACCAATTCGAATCGGTCAGCTGGTTCATGTAGAAGGGCACGGCCAGCGACTGCATGAACTGCCCGGTGGTGGCAATGGACACGCCGATGAAGAACAGCCGGAATTCCCGATGAGACAGGGCGCGAAGCGGAGAAGACGGGACAGACACGGTTAGCCGACAGTAGTTGGCCAGATGATGAAACTGGTCGTCTCCCTTTTGCTACTTGCCCCGATGATGAATCTGGTCGTCCGCGGTCGGTGTGCCAACATCGGCCAGTGCCCCAGGATGAACGACAGCCTGCGCTGGTCCGCAATCGCCATGGCAGCGGTGCCTTCCGCCGACGGCTGCGGATGATCGCCCCCGACCCTCAAACGGTGGTGGTCGGCCTTGAGGACGACATGCACCACTACGAGGCGGCGCTCACCCATGACGGCCGCCACATCACCAATGCGTCCGCCGCGGGGCCCAGGATGCCCTGGGAGCCGTGCTCCGGCGCACTCGACCAGCTCCAGGCCCTCGTGGGCTGCCCGCTGACCACCACCGCGTCGGAGGTGTTCGCCTGGACCGACGTCCGCCAGCAATGCACTCACCTCTACGACGCTGCCGTGCTCGGGGTGCTCCACGCCGCCCGGGGGCGAGTCGGCACCCGCCAATACGACGCCACCGTGCCCGACTGGGACCAGCCCCCGTTCGACGCCTGGATCGAGCGGGACGGGATCGAGGTCTGCCGCTGGCGGATGGCCGCGACCCTGGAGATCGAATCACCTGAGCCGTTCGGCGGTCGTCAGCTCAAAGGCGGGTTCGTCCGCTGGTGCGAGGAGGTGTTGGATCCCGAGGCCGCCGAGGCCGCCTGGGTGCTCCAGCGCACCGTATGGCTGTCGGGCGCCCGCCGGGTGGAACTGGAGGACTGTGACGACGCCATCGTCTCCGGGCTGGTCCCAAACGTCTGCTGGACATCACAGCCCGAGCGCTATCACGTGGCCTTTCGGCGCCGGGGAACGCTGCGGGATCACGGTCCCGGCACCAATGGGATGCTTGTGGACATGCCGACCCGTTGGCCCCAACTCCACGGCACCTGAGAGACTCAGCGGTATGGCGATGAGAGAAACGGAAGAACCGCTTTTCGCCGAGCAGTTCCAATCCATCGTCTCCAATATCGGCAAGGCCATCATGGGCAAGCCCGATGTGCTGGACTTGGCCGTTACCTGCCTGCTGGCCGAGGGGCATCTGCTCATCGAAGACGCCCCCGGTGTGGGCAAGACGAGCTTGGCCAAGGCTCTGGCCATCACCGTGCAGGCTGAGTTCGGCCGCATCCAATTCACCCCCGACCTGCTCCCCTCTGATGTGGTGGGGGCCACGATCTGGAACCGAGCGGCCAATTCGCTGGACTTCCAGCCCGGACCGGTGTTCTCCGGGATCGTGGTGGCCGACGAGATCAACCGCGCCTCGCCCAAGACCCAGTCGGCCTTGTTGGAATCCATGGCCGAGAGACAGGTCACAGTGGACGGCACCACCCACAGCCTCCCCCGGCCGTTCATGGTGATCGCTACCCAGAATCCGCTCGAGCACGAGGGCACCTATCCGCTGCCTGAAAGCCAGCTCGACCGGTTCTTGATGAGAATCGAGGTGGGCTATCCCTCGAAGCAGGACGAGCTTGAGATTCTCGACGCCCATGGCACTGACAACCCACTGGACACCCTTCGCCCGGTGGTGGACTCGCAGACCGTGAGCATGCTGGCCGATCACGCCAGCACGGTGTTCATGGCTCCGGGGATCAAGCGATATCTGGTGCAGATCGCCAACGCCACCAGAGACCACTCCAGCCTCATCTTGGGGATGTCTACCCGGGCAACCCTCGCACTCCAGCGGGCGAGCCGGGTACGGGCTGCTTCTCAGGGGAGGGACTACGTGCTTCCCGACGACGTGAAGCACCTGGCTGTACCCGTCTTGGCCCATCGGCTGCTCTTGGACCCCCAGGCTCGGGCTCGAGGCACTCCAGCCACTCGAATCGTCGAAGACATCATGAGCTCGGTTCCGGCCCCCGTCGACTAGAACCAGCCCGACGATGCTCACCCCTTCCGGCTGGCTGCTGCTGATCGGGTCGGCGCTGCTGATAGCCGCAGGCTGGGTGTTCGGCTCCAGCGAGCTGCTGGCCGTAGGCGTCGCCGGCGCCGCGGTGGCTGTCCTCGCGTTGGCCTACGTCAAGGCCTGCCCGCCTTTGCGGGCGATGTCCCGGTCGCTCAAACCGCAGCAAATACACGTGGGCAGCGAGTGCCATGTGCAGTTGGAGCTGGCCAACCCCAGCCGCTTCCGCACCCCGGTGCTGCGACTGGCCGACGAAATCTCGTTTTCCACCAAGAACTCGACAAGCGATTTCCGGTCACCAGACCTGCTGGTGGCACCGGTGTTGTCGGGCGACAGGTTGACGGTGAGCTACCGGTTGCCTACCGAAGAGAGAGGTCGGGCCATTACCGGGCCGCTCACCTTGACCGTGGCCGATCCTCTGAGCATGGCAGCCCGGCATTTCCTGGCCGGGGGCAAAGCCGAGGCGCTGGTCTACCCGGCAGTGGTCCCGATCAAGCCTCCCCCCCGCCTGCCCGGAAACACGTTCGACGCCGTTCGGCGCAGCCCCATGGCCCAAAGCGGCGACGAGCTGTACGGGTTGCGCCCGTTCCAGAGGGGAGACGACCCGCGTCACATTCACTGGCGGTCGTCCGCCCATCACGACGAGCTGATCGTCCGCCAGTTCGAGGAGTTCTCCCACACTCACACCACCGTTTTGCTGGACACTCGGAGCGCGCAGTTAGACGCTGAGGCCGGCTTCGAGCGTTTCGAGGCCATGGTGTCGGCCGCGGCCAGCATCTGTCGGGCCAGCCTGCGCCGGGGAGACCAAACCCGGTTGACGACGACTGCGGACTACGACAGCGGATTTGGGTGTGATTCGGCTCACCTTCACAAGATCTACGAGCACTTGGCCCTCGTCAGCCCCGACGTCGGCAGTTTGATCGGTGCGATTGAGCGGCTGGGACGAGAGCACGGCGGTGGGCTGGTGGTGGCCATTGTCGCTGAAGCGGACGGCACCGAGGCCGGATCGCTGACGCCGCTGAGCTCGCAGTTCACCTCCAAGACGGTGGTGTTGTTCGCTGCTTTCGAGCTGGCGCAAGCGGGGCGCTTGACCCCGACTTTCGTCCCGGGGACGACCTTGCTGCCCGTGGATGAGCCCTCGGGATTTGCCGACGCATGGACAATGCACACGGCCTCCCATGAGGAGTCCTCCACACCGCCCTTCCCAGCTGCATCCACTGCCTTCGATCAACGCCCATGATCACCTCTCGCATATCAAGCGCATGGGAAGCGGCCCTGGAGGCCACCGGGCCGGTCCTGACCGCGGCCACCGCCTTCAGCCTCATTCGGGTGTTTGAAGGAGATGGCTGGGTTCTGCCGGTGTACGTTGCCGCGGCGATAAGCCATCTGCTGGCCATCGCCATCCGCCGCATCGGTTGGGGAATGCTGGTTTCCACGCTGGCCAGTGGCGTCGGTTTGGTGCTGACGGTCACATGGTCCCACTACTGGAGCACTGCTTTCTGGGGCCTGCCCTTGGGAAGCACCTGGGCTGAGCTGGGCGACGATCTGGAGCAGGCTTGGACGGTATTCGGCGAACTCAGCCCCCCGGTGGCACCGAGCGACGGCTTCACCGTGAGTGCTATGGCCGCGTTGTGGCTGCTGGCCTTTGTCTACGACTGGGCCGCCATGAGAACACGGGCTCTGTTCGAGCCAATGGTGCTGCCCATCGCCGCCACCGGCTTCGCGGGGTTGGTGGGCGGTGGCCAACACCGGGTCTTGACCATCGGCGTGTTCACCGGGGCCCTGCTGCTGTTCGCCTCGATTCACCGAGTGGCGGCCCGAACTGCCGATGCCCGGTGGCTGGGGGGCGAGGGACGGGCTTCGTCTGGGCGCCGGGCGCTATTGGTCGGAAGCTCGGCTATCGCAGCCGTCGCACTGATTGGGGCCCTTGCCGCCAGCCCGGTTCTGGGCACCCAAGATGATCCGATCGTCGACCTGACTAAAGCCGTCAACCGAGGCCAGAGGACTTCGGGAAGGGTAGTGATCAGCCCCCTGGTCGACATCAGGGGCCGACTGGTTAACCAAGGCGATGCGGTGATGTTCCAGGTGCGGGCTGAAGATCGGTCTTATTGGAGGCTTACCTCGTTGGATCAATTCGACGGTCGGGTATGGACTTCCCGAGCCGACTATGCCGCCGGACCCACGCAACTGCCCACGCTCTTCCAGTCGGGCACCAGCGTGCTCGAGTCCGTCCAGCATTTCAGCATCGAGCAGCTGGGCGCAGTGTGGGTCCCCGCAGCCTTCGAACCCCGGTCGTTGACATCCGGAGCATCCGCAACAATCGATATCAGCTACGAGCCCTCATCCTCCACCCTCATCGTGGGGCGATCGATGGTCAGCTCCAACGGACTCACCTATACCGTGTCGTCCGCGTTGCCGCGATTCGACCCCGAGGCGCTCAAAGCCATCCCACTTGATACCGCCATAATTCCCGAAGTGGAGCCTTACACCGCGCTGCCACCCGACTTCAGTCCTCGGGTGCAGGACTTGGCTACCCAGCTGACTGCCGGAGCCGGTTCGGGCTATGAGCAGGCGCTGGCCCTCCAGGCATTCTTCCGCAGCGGGGACTTCATCTATGACACCAATGTGACCCCCGGCCATTCCGAGAACCGCATTGAAGAGTTCTTGAGCAACCGACGGGGATACTGCGAGCAGTTTGCCGGAACGTTTGCTGCCATGGCCCGGTCGGTGGGCCTGCCAGCTCGAGTGGCGGTGGGCTTCACGGTGGGCGAAGCCGACCCCGACGACCCGAACCTCTACGTAGTCAGCGGAAGGCACGCCCATGCTTGGCCCGAGGTGTATTTGGCCGGTGCGGGATGGGTGTCCTTCGAACCCACGCCAGGACGCGGCGCACCCGGTGCCCAGAACTACACCGGAATAGCCGAGGACCAGGCCATCGGCGCATCGGAAATCGCTCCGGTTGAGGATGACCCGAACCTCGATTCCCCGTTCACTCCCGACAACCCCACCGACTTCGAGAGCCTTTTCCCCCCTGAATCCCCGGACTTGGACAACCCCCTGGTCGATTTCGGGGGTAGCCGAGGCGGAGGGATGACCTGGACGACCTGGATTGCGATATTGGCCCCGGTGCTGGCCGTGCTGCTCATTCTGCTCATCCCCTGGTTCAAGCAGGTCCAAAGTCAGCGGCGATTCCTCAAGATCACTGGCAATCGGGGCAAGATCAGACTGTTGTGGACGGAAACGGTCGAATCACTGGCCCTCATCAACATGACTCCCCGATTGGACGAGACCTATGCCGAGTTTGCCCGTCGGGCCATTGAGCAAGTCCCGCTCCACAGCCCTGACCTGCGGCAACTGGGCGAACTCGCCGCAGCCGCAACGTTCGCCCCCTCAGAGCCCAGCGATCGGAATCAGTGGCTGGCCCGGACGTGGTCGCTGTCGGTGCGGGCCGAGGTGAACTTCCGGGTGAGCCGGGGGCAGAAGCTGGCCGCGGCCTTCAACCCTCAGCCGCTCTTCGGCCCGCGATGGCGAGGACGGCGCGGCCCCAGCTGGACCATTGGACCCTGATTGGTGGGCCCCTGATTTCTGGGCCTCTGATTTCTGGGGCTTGTTGGCTGGCAGTCTGTCCGAGCTAGTCGCGCTCGGGTTGCTCCGCGCCACCGCGACGCAGTCGATTGAGTATTCGGCGGCCCGGTGAGCGCAAGTAGTTGCTCACGTCGCCACGGTTGATGCTGTCACTGATCTGTTGCAGCCCGAACCGCCCAAGCTGGCGCAGGTTGCTCCACCCCCACAGCGATGCCGCCAACATGACCAAGAAGCCAAGGAAAGACAGCCAGTACGAGGTGGAGAGGGTCAGGATCATGAACACCAGCCCCGCTATGCAGCCCAGCACCGCCAGTCGGAGATTGCGGGCCGGATGGGTGAACACCGTGGTCCGGCCGACTTCGCGGGCCAGTGCGGGGTCGGTTTCATAGAGCCGTTCCTCTATTTCACTGAGGATGCGTTGCTCGTCCTCGGAAAGTGGCACTTGCTAAGTGTCTCACAGGCCGACCCCTGAGACAATGCCAGCTATCTGCGCCAAAGGGGTTGACGGACTCAACCCGGCCGGGTCCAGCCGGTTTGTCGAGGGCCCGCGTCGGCGATTCCTCCGGTGTGAATCGCCTCGGTTCCAAAGCGGTCTCTGATGCGGTCAACGGCCCGGTCCACGTCGTGCCATGAAGGAGCGCCGGCATCCTCCAGGGAAAGCTGGCGCTGACCGGGGTCCTCAAGCTCCGACACTCCTACCCCTATGAGGCGAACACCTGGGTCCACATCCACTTCCTCCAACAGCCGCTTGGCCTCTCGGGCCAACACCACCCCCGAGTCGACCGGACTGGCCAGGGTGTGAGATCGGGTGATGGTGGTGAAATCCCCGAAGCGGACTTTGATGGTGACCGTCCGCCCCGCCACCCTTGCCGTCCGCAGCCGGGAGGCCACCGAATCGCTCAAGGCAACCAACTCCGCTCCAAGGGCGTCGTGGGTGTGCACGTCGCGGGGAAACGTCTTCTCATGGCTCATCGACTTGGGTGCTGTCTCGGGAATCACCGGACGGGGGTCCACCGCATTGGCCAAGCTGTGCAGATGCTGGCCGTGGGCCTTGCCGACGACCTGCTCAAGGCGCTCAAGGGGAAACTGGGCCAACTCCCCGATAGTGGCGATCCCAATCCGGCTGAGGCGGGCCAAAGTGGCCGGGCCCACCCCCCAGATGTCGCTCACCGGGCGAGGGGCCAAGAACGCCCGCTCCTCACCCACTGGCACCTCAAACACGCCCACCCCCTCCGACGGTCCCGACCGGGTGGGCTCGGGCTTGGCCAGTTTGGAGCCCAGTTTGGCCAAGAACTTGATCGCAGCCACCCCCACCGCGCAGCTGATGCCCTCTTCCTCGCGGACCTGTCCTCGGATCAAATGGCCTATCTCGACCGGCCCGCGATGGGCACCGGCGACATCCAGGAAGGCCTCGTCCAGCGACAAGGGCTCGACCAGCGGGGTGAACGACCGGAGGATGACCATGATGCGCCCGCTCACCTCCTGGTAGAGCTGGTGGTCGCCGGGCAAGAAGACGATCTCGGGGCACAGTCGGCGGGCCTGCCCTGCGGGCATGGCCGATGAGACCCCATACGATCGGGCCTCGTAGGAGGCCGACGCCACCACTCCCCGACTGCCCGAACCGCCTACTGCCACCGGCAAGCCCCGCAACTCGGGACGCCGCAGCAGCTCTACCGACACAAAGAAGGCATCCATGTCCACGTGCAGGATGGTGCCCGATTGGGTATCGCCGCTTTGAGTGCTCTGCGCCATTGCCGGATAGGACTACGAGAGACGGGCCACGGTGAGGCCGCCGATCTCGGTGCCGGTCACCTGATAGCGATAGCTCAGCATCTGGCTGGGACGCCGGCGACACCACTCCAGCAGCGGCTCGCGTACCCAGCGAGGGCTCTGCACCAAGTGGGCCTCGCACTCTTCGTGATCGTAGAAATCAGCGTGCTCCACGATGCCGTCGGGATCCTCCAGCACAATCTCGCCGTTCCAGTCCACCGCCCGGTGGGCTTCCACCCGGAGGCGCCAGCCCAGATCGGTGAAATCCACGGTTATCTCATACAGCGGCCCCTCCCAAAGACTCACCTGGATGCCGGTCTCCTCCAGCACTTCCCGGCCCAGCGCCTCCAACAGGGTCTCTCCGGGATCGACCACCCCGCCGGGCGTGCTCCACTCCACTGAATCGTTCCGGCGCCGGTTCCGCACCAGCAGCAGCTGCTCCCCCCGCAAGACCACTCCCCCGGCCACCTCCCAATCCCGAACTCGCCCCGGCACCTCCCCAGTATGGCCCGACCCAGCAACAACCTGCTCTGAGGTCAACCCAGAGTTCAGCCCCGAGGTCAACTCAGCAGCACAGGCTCAACGTTGCAGGGCCGATGGTTGCTGACTCCTACATCGGGGAAGAGGTCACACTCGTGGGGAGGCGATTTGGATTTGGATTTCCAGGGTGGGAGATCGGCGCAAGGCTCAGGTGGCGGTCGCAACTCGTAGGTGCCGTTCTTGTTTCGATGCACAACCCAGCCGTCGTCGTGGATGCTGTGGTGGCAACTGGTGCACACCAGCACCAGGTTGTCGATGTCGGTGAGCCCTCCTCGGAACCACTCGGTGATGTGATGCACCTCGCACCAAGCAGCCGAACGGCCGCAGCCTATGCAGTGCTTATCCCGGACGATGAGAGCAGCCCGCTGGGCGTCGGTAGCCGAGCGGTACTTGCGCCCCACCCACAGTTCCTGGCCCTGAGTATCGAATATGGCAGGCAGGATGTCGGCGTTGCAGCCCAGCCGCAGAGCCTCAGACAGAGGCAGAGGCGTACCGTCGAGCAGGCGGGCATCGGCCAGCTTCTGATTCAGCGAGTCCCAATCGGCAGTCACCACCAGGGTGGTGCCCTGCGGCTTGCGATCGCCAGACTCAGCGCAAACCAGGTTCTCCAAGGCATCGGCCAGGCGCTGGTTGAACGTTGCCTGATCGGCCGCTGCTTTGTCGCTCTTGTCGTTGCGCAGACGGCGCTCCTCATCGGCCAGCGCAGCCTCGATCCGGTTCCCGGCAACGGGGTCGAACCGGCCGTTCAAGATGAACATGCCGTCGTCGGGCGACTTGAAGAAGCTCAAGTCGCGGCGCTCCCGCTGCTTGGCCATCAGCGACTTGCCGTCGTCGCCCGATTGCTCATGCTGGTGGTCGCGCAACGTCCGGGAGAAGGTGCCGAAGTCCTGGTGTCGGGCCGCTTCCACCAGCACGGTCTCGTCAACCGGCCCCTGGGAAGCGGCCTTGGCGATCTGCTTGGCGTGGTCCGCGGGAATGTCCCCGGCACCCAGCGCATCGAGAGTTTCAGGAACCTGGGAAAACTGAGAGGCGGTCTCCACCTCCCGCCGAGCCTGCTGCTTGGAAGCCTGAAGCTCTTCCAATGCCACCCGGCGGGCCAAACCCTTGCCTCCCCGATTGGAATACGCAGCCAGCGTGGCCGTCTTCATCGCAGCCAGTCGAGCCTCAGCCTTCTTGATCAACCCAAGCCGCGCCCGCAACTCCGACAACGACAACCCATCAACATCAACCACCTCCGGCCAAACCGCCCCAGATGGCTTGTCTTCAGCTCGTTTCCCCTGTTTAAGAGGCCCAAACTCCATACATGCAAGTATACCGACCCTAGTGACAACATCCCCCTGAATAAGCGCGAACAGACTAATTTATCTTGTCATTCATTGAACTTATTTGAACATAAGCAACAAGACCCACACCCTCCCCTCAATCGGGGTTTCTCTACCTAATCCGAAGCACCTTCGCAAAGAACCAGTTGCTGGAACAGGAATCACTCGTCGTGGTCGGCCGTATCGGGGTGTGTAGTGAGACGGTCTTTGAGCTGCCCAGGCCCATAAATGCAAGCGCCTGAGAGACCCAAGAATCGCGTCCATGGGATACTGCTTTCCTGTGGGACAACCACAGACTTTTCGCCACTGATCGCCCATACGAGGACCGATCCCGTCTCACTGAGGAAACCCTTGAGGCTCTCTTCACGTATGAGAAGCGCCGACGAACAGTCGTCATAGGCTGATGGATCGAACGCTACGAGCACCCCATCAGGATCCACAAAACCTGCACCATGGCCAGCCCAACGAAGGTTCATGACCTCAACAATGTCTTCTACAGGTCGGTAGTACCTGTATCCCTCAACGACTGAACAGTCGTGATCGCTGACCTCAGAGTGGTACTCAAGAGCAACTAGTTGTAATGCCCATGGACCTTGTTGACGGTTCGGGTCCTTTGATGGGTTGAGCCTCCGTGGCAGTGTGGGTCTGTTGTGATCCCGGACTGCGAACGGAGGCTCAGTGAACGACAGTAGTGCAGCGACAGCTCGGAGGGGTGCG
>JAJEIJ010000008.1:0-24487 GCA_022827725.1 Acidimicrobiia bacterium | reverse complement strand
AACTACAAATTCAGATCAGAACCCGACCGCCGACGCCGACTCCAGACCTGGGTCCACAACTACAATCTCCACAGGCACCACACCGCCATCGCAGGCACACCAGCCAGCCGCGTCAACAATCTCTATGGACATTACAGCTAGTGATACAAGTCCTGTAATGAGCTTCAGTACGGTGGTCATCACCTAAGGAGCCGAACTTAATGACCGCCTCATTCGTCTTTTCCTGCAAACCACCTGGATCAGTGGTTACCCCGATCCAAGGATGAGAAGTGGCAATCGCCCTCTTTAGCCATGCAAACAGCAAGTCTGAAGAGTCGCAGTAGTTGATCATTGCGTCATAGGGTGGGTCGGTCACCACAGCGTCCAGCATCCCATCCGGCATTGGCAGCTCCATCGCTGACCCACGCTGGACAATCGCCGGTAGACCGCCAAATCTGCCGTTCAACTGCTTGCCTAGATTACGGATTGTATGAGTAGCTAGCGATTGCCAGGTAGCAGGCCCGTCTCCACATCCGGTCTCGAAATAATCAAAACTATGGGAAATGCCTGAATCATTGAAGTAAATGTCATGTACCTTCTGATAAGGGATTTCGAGCGTCGCGCTTCTAGTGCTCCGTCGCAGTCGTCTTACTAGGTTGGACCCTGCGTAGCCCGAAAGGGCAGCGGTGTAGTCGTCACTAAGCCCCTCAGTAAGCATTTCCCTGCTCATGCCTTCGATAATCCGGGCAAGCCGCACAAACCCAAGTGTTTGGCGGTCATTGCACAACTCCCCCCAAGTTCTGTAACCGTATCCAGCCGGTCCTATGAATGCAGACAAGCCGGGGTTGAGCGGTTCATCTGGAATAGCGGGAAGCCCTGGTCCGAAAGATGGTTCCACTGCCAATGCCTTCCTAGCAGCGACAACAGCCTCAATCTCCGCCTCAGTCGGCTCGCGATATCGCTTGCCCACCTCTTCATCGGAGTCGGCGACTGCCAGCATTGCGTCTCCTTGGAGACCGTCTCGCATCATGCGCTTCTGGATGTCAAGCGGGTGGGAGTGTCCGCAGAAGCAGCAGACTGCTGCCTTACCTCGTCGGCCCTTGACTTTCACTAGTGTCGGTAGAGCTTCTGGCGGACCATCATGGATTCTTGAGCAGAATTTTCCTGTTGTGCCGTCGACGACGATCCTGAAGGACTGGCCAGGGTCTTCAATTTGGAGACGTTTTCGAAAGCTGGAGTTCCGAAGGGCAAGACTGACAGTCAGTGGGAAGCTACTTCCGCAGTTGACACAAGGGAGAGTGACCGCCCACAAATATCCCCAGGGACGCTGGCCGTTGACAGCGGGGTAATACTCTCCCATCTCCTGTTCGTAGAGATCAGCAATTCGATCAAGCACGAATCGTACGTCTCGTAGCAGTCTTGGTTCTGTGAAGTAATCGGTCTTGTGCTGCTGGTATCCCTCAAAGGGAAGGTCTGGCTCCTGATCCCAGTCGCGCAACGGGTAATCAGCGAGGAGTTTGCCAGCGAGGGTAGCAACAGGAGAGTAGTCCAGACCCCATGCTTGGATTCCGAGGCGTGCCGCCTCCAGAGGGATCATCGCCCTGCCCGAAAAGGGGTCGCACATCCTTGCCCCCTTTGGGTATTGCCTTGCTAGCTCGTCGCGCAGTTCGCGGTTGCCGCTGTCGTAGCCTTGCATTGAATCTCGAACTAGCTGTTTGAGGCGATTCTGCTCACCTTCTTCGTCGGGCCAGGAAAGCAGTGAGCAGATGACGGCTGCTTTCGCTTGGGCCAGAGGTCGGGAGGCGAACCATGTGAACAGGCCCTTCTCGGCGGAACCCGTTCCCCAGCCCTTGGCTGAGTGTTTCGATACTTCGGTGCAGGGGAACCATCGTTCGATCATCCGGATAGTCACGAAGGTTCTCCTTGTTTGTCCAGGGCTGCTTTCAACTCGCTTCCGGGCAGCCTCACGATGGGTACGTCTGTGAAGCTCTCGCGGAAGATTTCGGCAGGGTTCTGCCATTCTCCGTAGAGTCGGCCTTCGCCGTCGGCGCAGTCCTCCACGACATAGAGCCAGTATTCGTCGCCGAGCTGGGAGGCTTTGGCGAGTTCGCCGCCTGTGAGGGTGATTCCTGTGCTTGACGCCTTGCCAGCGCGTCCTTTGACTTCGACGCATCGCTGGTCTGGGCCGCGCTCAGCCCGCAGGTCGTACCCGTGGCCCTCGGTGTGTACGTCGGACACCTTCCACCCCTGTCCTTCCAGGTAGCTGGTGACGAGTTGCATGGAAACGGCCTCGCTGTCGGCGTTGGCGTCTTCCTCGGTGTCAGCGTCATCTTGTCCGGCGGCGACGATGTGCGCCCACCCAATCCGGCGAGGTTCGCCGCAAGAGACCTTGGCAGCCGCCTCTGCCTGCTGGATGCGCTCTCTGATTGCTGCCTCGACCTTTTCCACAACTGCCAGCCGCTTCTGCCTGTCGGGGATTGAATCGGTCAGGTCATTCGGAAGCCGCCGCAGCTGGGCCTTTAGCTGTTTGACCCATGAGCCGAGTCGCTCTGCGCGCCGGGACCGCTCCCTGTCGGCTGCATGTACGGCCTCCTCCCGCGCTGACTCTGCGTCGGTTGTTGCGAGAGGAACTGGAGTCAAGCCTTGGACTGAGGTGAGATTGGGCAGTGTGTCCCATGAGATGCACCTGGCATAGTTGGAGCCGTTGCCCACCCGGATCAGCCATGAGAGGGTGGACTCGCGAGTTTTCTGCTTGCGACCCTGCCCCTCAGTCCCTTCGGTGATGTCGCTCTCGTAGACGAACAGCGTGTAGTCCTCGCTCGCCGACTCGTCACGGAGGACCGCTCCCTGCCACATCTCCGGCTCCACTCTCTCTCGCAGTCCCTTGACGAGATCGGTCAGCGCCAGGTCGCTCGGGCCGAGCATGGTCGCGTCGGCTGCGCGCCTGTGGCCTTCGTCCATGGCCCTTTGGCGCTCGACAGCGTTGGTGGCCACTAGGGCCTTCCCTCTGGATAGCCGCAGCGTTTCGGGCAGTTGCCAGCCGTGAACGGCAGTGGAGGTGGACAGGTAGAAGAACCCATTGTCTCCCATCGGGGCTGGTTCGCACCGCAGCAGATTGGCTTCGCCGATCCGCTTGAGGAACCGCTCGACGATGATGGGGTTGACGCGGGCGAGAAGATCATCATGGAGTGCGGCGTTTGCAGCTGTCACGTCCACTTCGCTGCTCAATGCCCGAAGCTCGGCGAAATACTCGTCGCGGGCCCCGCGGATTTCGTCCAGCGTCGGCCAGTCCCCTACGGACGCATCCATCGTGTCTGAGCCGTAGAACAGGCTCAAGAGCCCTTCGCAGTCTGTTCTAGTCGCTTCGGATTGGATGCGCTCCATGATCGCGTCGAGGCAGTCAAACATCCTCCCGCCCAACTCATTAGCCGCTTCGATGAGGCGGTCGAGCAGGCGCTCGTGGGCGTCCCCTTCACGGGTTCCCAAAGCGACCATGTTGTAGAAGGTGACCTTGTTCTGCTGACCGATGCGGTGAATGCGCCCCATGCGCTGTTCCAGTCGAACGAGCGACCACGGGATGTCCCAGTTCACAAGGATGTGGGCAGCCTGAAGGTCGATGCCCTCGTTGCCCGCGTCGGTTGACACGATGACCTCGAATCGGCCGTCCATGAACCTCGCCTGTATCGCAGCCCTATCGGCGTGGCCGATGTCACCGGCGTACTTCTCCGCGGTGAAACCTTCATCCTTGAACATCTCGACCAGCCAGACAGCAGTGTCGGCGTACTCGGTGAAAATCACAAGCTGCTCGCCGGAGCCGGGAGTGATCCCGTTCTCAGCCAGGCGCTCCATCATCGGCTCCCACTTGGAGACCTCAAGCTCGCGCAGCGGGAGCCGGGCAATGTCGACCAGAGGGTCCAACTCCGAAAGCAGATCGGCTATCTCCAGCCTCTCGGCCTTCGCGTCCAGCGAACCTGCCGAGACCACCCTCTCCTCGCGTTTGTCGCCATCCTCGTCGAAGTAGTCGTCGGCACCGTCCGTGGTGCCGTCCTCTGTTCCCATCTTGTCGGAGCGGCGGCGAAGGGTCTCGGCCAGCGCGTACAGCGACGATGCCGCCCGCTTGCCGTAGACCATCGCGGCGAGGGAGCGGCCCCTCACGGGGAAGTATTCATGCACCAGGTCAAGCGCCCTGTCATAGAAGCGCTGCTCAGTAGGATTCATCCGCACCTTGACGTTGAACGCCTCGCGCTCCTTGAACAGCAAACTCTGGGAGTCGTAGTGGACAAGCTCCTCCTTCATCCTCCGTAGGAAATGCAGCGGCCCTGGGGTTAGAGCCGTTCTCGGCATCTCGTCCTGGCCTGGGCGACGGCGCTTCGGCAAGCCGCTGTCAGGATCGTTGCTGGTCGGGAACACATCAGGATCGACCAGGTGCAACAGCTCGCGGAAATACCACTCGTCGCCGCGATGCGGCGTGGCAGTCAAGAACAGGGCATGGGGCACACTGCCCGACAGGTCGAGGCCAACCCTGTAGAAAGTCTCCGCAGTAGGGGTCATACGGTGGGCCTCGTCAAAAATGACGGCATCCCACCCCGCCCTGTCAGGGCCCAGCGCCTCCCGAACCGACGGATTTATCGAGGCCAAATTCAAAGACACGATCCACAGATCGTCCTGAGAAGCAGCAAGGGCGTACTGGCGGATCGTCTCAGCGGTCACCTCTCTGAGGGTCTTGCCGAAGAAACGCTCAAAGTCCGCCCTCCACTTGATGACCAAGTGAGCGGGGCAAACCACCAGAGCGCGGTTGACGAGACCGAGACGCTGCGCCTCGCGCAGCCACAGGCCAGACATGATTGTCTTTCCCGTTCCCGGCTCGTCAGCCAGCAAGAACCGCAACAACGGCTGGGCAAGCATGTGCCCATAAACCGCGTCCATCTGGTGTGGATACGGCTTCAATTGGGTTGAAGCGAGCACGGTCGACCCAGCCGAACGCACCGCCCCCAGCATCCACTCATTCCACAGCCCGGCCAGCACCACCTCCGAGCTGGCAGCCCCATCCTCAACAACCACCCTCACCCGCTGGGCTTCATCAATAGTCAGCGACACCTTGCGAACCTCATCGGGAGTCGCCTCATCAGCCACATACAGGGTCATGCCGTCCGACCCCTGTCTGAAACCGTCCAACACGACAACCCCAGCCTCACCAGGCAACTGAAGACGCTGCCCCTCCACGAAACGGCCAATAGCGATTTCTGGCATCAACGACTCAATCTTGTCCGGCAGAGGTCTTCAAGCCCCCAAGTAGCGAACCAGCGGAATGGGGCTAGGCCGTGCTCACAGAAGGCCGTTGGACTCATATTGCTCCTTTTCAGCGGGGTCAGTGCCGTAGTGAAAAAACCTCGCCCACCCTACTGCGGCACTGTCCTCACCGGAATCGCTCCAATTGATTCCACCTGCTCAAGCAGCGCTCTTGCTGATTCACTCAGACGAGCAGGTAGATCAGTGTCGCTAGGGCTGCCGCAGCACTGGCTATCCCGGCAACCCAGTACGCGATTTCAAGTTTCTTTCGCCTCGGGCTTTTCCCCGGAGCGGTGCTCTGGGCGGTTTGCTCGACTCCCTTCACGGCCAGGCGGTTGTTGTCGCCGTTGATGACCACATTGACGGCTTGGGAGGCCGTGTCAGCAGAGGGGAAATCTTGCCCGTCTTGCAAGTAGGGCCGCATTTCGTTGACGAGCCTAATGAGATCCGTTCGGACTCTCTCCACGACTGTGTTGAAGACCTCAGGCTGGACTGTCCAGTAGATGTCGGTTGCTCCGGTTGTGGTACCAGTCGCGTTCATACGACTGACTGCGTCGAAACCCCAAGCGGGAGCCATATGGACCGACTCCGTTCGCTGCGCCACGTCTCGAAGTTCGGAAATGGGGTTGAAGAGCCAAAGACCATCCTTGGCTGCCCTTTGGGCGAACTCGGGCAAGGCGCTGGGTGGGATGTGTTGGCCTTTAGTTCTCCAGAGACCTGCGATCCCGTCCACGCAAAGGGGAGCTTGAACAAGCCGGTAGGGCGGAGGCATCTCATCGTCTGAATCGTCGAAGTCGTAACCGTTCAGCTCACACTCAGCCCACTGCCTCAAGTCGGCGCTGCCGGAGTGGCCGCCTAGCTTGACGCACAGCCGCAGCGCTTTGACGACATCGCCGTCCATCGCCTCCGACTCGATCTGATCCAACAATGTCTCACTCACAGCGTCCCCTTGGACAGACAGCTAGTTGCCGAACATCACGATTTTATTGGGCGGGTGCGACAACTTAGGGAGAGCGTTGACCTGACCCTATGGCTGTTCGACGGTTGCCGTTCTGAGCTTGGCTGGGGGGGGTCGCAACCAAAGTGTGATGCGGCCCTCAAGGTGGGTCCTGGGGGTGGTTGGTGGTCATCGTCGCTTTCCCGATGAGGTATGCGCTCTTCTTCTCTTCAAATGCGCTGAATCGTTTGGGGCTAGCAATAGGCTTTGTCCGGTTTTGGGACTGGTGATTCCCCGGACCCGATTCGCAGCGACCTACAAGCCGGTTGGGCAGGTTGTTTGGAGGTGCAAGGTGAACATGCTGCAACTCCCTGATAGCAGCAGAAGGCGGCCCTGGGTGAAGCCATGAGCTGGCGTTTGTGGAGGAGGAGGCGGGCCGGCTACAAGTTGATGTTCCCGCTGAGCCGAAGGCAGTACCGCCGTTATCTGAAGAAGCGGGGGTTGCCGGACTTGCCCGGTATCTGGAGGACGCCGAGGGAGTTCTACGGCATGGCCCGAGAGTATGTCACCGAGCATGAAGATGGGTGGTTGGGGGAACTAGGTGATCCCGGTCACAGATTCGTGGCATGGGAGATGGCGGTCAGGTACGAAGCTGCCTGCAAAGAAATCCAACTGCACTACACCCAGCTATGCGATGGGCCAACCGAAGAGGAGTGGCAGGAGCGCATCAAGCGGATCACCGCCTGCCTCGGGGAGATGGAGAGACTGTCCAGGGTCGAGAGGGCAGCCCGCCCCTTGCTGTTGTATAGGCCAGACGGAGTGCCCCTATTGGCCGAGTGCCCGCAACCGCGTTTCCAAGAACCCCCGCATAAGCCGCGTCTGGAGGAACTCGCCGCGGAACACCTTGATGACATCCTGCCTCGCCTCCACCAAGTCATCGACCTTCAGAAGGCGCAGGCCCCATTCCGGCCGGAGGTGGTGTCGCTCCTGCGCGAATCAGACCAGGTGATACCAGGAGCGGGGATGCAGCACTACGTCTTCCTTGACCCCGTGAGACACTGCTACCCATTTGACGCTGAGTTCGAGGGAGTGCTGCGCCCATTGCGCTATTCCCTCTCAGAACTGGGGTCGGCGTACATGAACTTCACCACAGCCCGATATGCCGTCTACAACGCTGGAAGCCATCTGGAAGGGTGCGTGAAAGCCCTGATCGGGGAACCTCACCAGAACAAACCGCTCGGAACTTTGTTGAGCAACGTCCCAAGCGTCAGACAGATACTTGGGGACACCATGACCGACTCAATGGTCTCGTTCGCGAGGTTGGCAGTGAACCCGGCCAAACACGACTACCGGAACGACCGGGGGCCGATCCCGCTGTTCTTGTTCGAGGATGCCGTCTACGCGCACTTTCTAGCCAGACGTTTCGGAGCCGAAGCCCTCCGAGCGGCCTCCAAGATCGACCCTCTGCTCGCCGCCATTGAAAATGCGACCACGCAAGGCCACTACTTCAGAGGGGGGCACTTGACAATCCCCTAATGGAGGGTGTCACTCATATCGCAGGGCTTCAATCGGAAGACCACCAGAGACTGCGCAATCCCGGGGAGGTTCAGTATCTGGTTCGAGCTCTTTCGGCTTTTGCGGTACGTTGCTTGACGGCGCGAAATTTCAAGGGCCTGCGCAATATCCAGGGGGAATCGCTTGTACTTTTGTCCATGCTCTGTGTATCATTCCTGTTGAGGTCACCGGAGCACCAAGTGCTCGCATCGGTGGTCTGAGCCACGAGAGTGGTTTGCGAGGGTCCCCGTCATTGGGGGCCCATCGTGCTTTTAGGGGTAGCCACGGATACCAAGCTCGTGTGTGAAGCATGGGAACCCGGCGGCATCGATGCCGCCAGGCCAGACGTGACCCGGGGCGTCGTCTGCGGGCAACAATTCGGAGTAGGCATGTTGGCGTAGATATGAGTCTGCCGGGCCGATGCCACAGTCGTTGAGCACCGCGTGGTGGGCCGAGTGGGCAATGAAGTCGGCCATCTGAATCAGATGACTATCGGAGCTGGCATAGCCCCTGGGATCTTCGAGCACTCGGCGTGTGTACGGGAGAGCTCTGTGAACGGCTCGGGTATATTGGATCTGGTTTTCTGCTATGCCGTCGTACCAGATAACGGCGTATGAGTCGTGGAACTCGCAGAACTCCTCGACAAACGCGACGAGCTGCGGATAGAGCTTCCCCGATCCCTCCGGGACTGGCGCGAACACGGTCAGGACTCGCAGTTCCGCAATCGACCTGATCGTGCGGAAGGCAGCGTTTGTAATCTTGTTTCGCTCGCTCGGTTTGAGCGCAGACAACTCGTCCCGCCCAGCGTTGGAGTTGGTGCCAAGATCCAGCGCGTGCAGCTCGGTGTTGGTCGGGATGTTAGAGCGCCTCGCAGCCCAGCGCCGGAAATTCTTCCAGGCATACAGTGTGTCCGCCCACACTGGGACGGGGATCGCCAGCGCGGTGAGGAGGTCCTGGGTCTCGTTTCCCGAGTCATCAACATAGACGAGGTAGGTCGTACCGAGCAGACCGCCCGGTACAGGATTGTTCGGATTGGTGTCGGGATATGGTGGGGTCACAGGTGGCGTCCTGGCAATCGGGGGGAAGACATCAGCGGGGATCCAACTATGCCATAGAAGGCCCGCGGGTGCTACACTAGGATATGGGTCAACCGAGACGTTTGCTTTAGTCCTGAGTATACCGTTTGCACCTATGGTGCGGGCTTGTGCTTGAGTAATGGTTAACGTGATTGCTTGTGCTTCACTGCGGTATGAGCCCTGGCCCGACCAACACAGGCGACGAAGAATCCGCGTGAGATGAAGCTTCAAGTTGATGATCAGCCTCCGAACCCCTATCTCTCGGCGGATGATCAGCTGCGGCTGGGGTTCGCGCAATCAGCGGGCGCCAACCTGGCGCAGCGATTGAGCCTCAGGAACCGCGACCTCCGCGAGTGCCCGATCCGCATCGAGTTCCTTCGGCGCGAAAGCGAACGAGATGCCGTGCCCCCGATGATGGAGATGCTTGGCTCCGGCGGCGGTCGCGGCGGCGACGTGCGCCTCAAGCTCTACCTGTCGCTCATATGGGCAAGCCCCGGCGGGAAGCACGATACGGCCTTCGTGGCGACCGACTGGGCCCAGCTGCTGGGACTACCCCAATACTCAACCAACGGCAAGCGGCGTGTGTACGAAGCTCTGAGCTGGCTCGCGACTCACCGCTTCATCGAGAAGCAAGAGAGGCCTGGCCGCCCGTCGACAGTCACGGTCCTGCATGAGTCTGGGCTGGGAGATCCGTACACCAAGCCATCGTCGCGCCCTGTCAAGGGAAGCGCGCCGACGTACCGCCGACTCCAACCTTCATGGTGGACGAACGCATGGCTGGCCGCTTTGAGCGGACGAGCACTCGCTTTCTGGCTCGTCCTAATGGACGAATCGAACAATGGTTCGAAGACCGACGCCGTGTGGCTGTCAGAGAGCCAGACATCAAAGAAGTACGCAATCAGCCCGTACCTCAGGCAGCATGCAATGAGGGAATTGAAACACTACGGCCTGATCACAACGCGCCGGGAGTTCACCCGCGAAGCATTTGGGATGAAGTCATCGAGGACCAAAATCAGTATCCACCTCGACGAGCTGGAACAGTCGCCCATTGCTCTTCTGGGCTGACAGTTATACCGCTTGCTTTCGCTTTCTCATAGGGGAAATCTCCTCGGCGGTCGGCGGCGATCCCGACGAATGCGACCTGCGTAGCATGGTCGCATTCACCAGGGGCTTTAGCGAGAGACAGGACCTGACATTGAGAGAACAGCCCAACATCGTCCTGATCAATTGCGACGATCTCGGTTACGGCGACCTTGGTTGCTATGGATCTACGGCGCACGACACCCCGGCACTCGATCGCATGGCCGCGGAAGGGGTGCTGCTCACCGACTTCTACATGGCGTCGCCAGTGTGCTCGCCATCGCGGGGCGCAATGCTCACCGGCTGCTACCCGAACCGCATCGGCTTCGACTCTTTTGACGGCCTGCGCGTGCTCTTCCCGGGGATGGGGATTGGCCTCCATCCCGACGAGATCACCATCGCCCGCCTCCTGAACGACGCTGGCTACGCCACCGCGATGGTCGGCAAGTGGCATTGCGGCGACCAGCCCGAGTTCTTGCCCACCCGACACGGTTTCGACCAGTGGCTGGGGCTCCCTTACAGCAACGACATGGGCATCCAACCCGATCTGTATACCTCCGAAGAACGAGTCGAGCTGAGCGAGAAGCTGGGATTCGAACTCCCTGAACCGCTTCGAATTCCGCTGCCGCTGATGCTCGACGAAGCGGTCATCGAGGCCCAGCCCGACCAGGCCACCCTCACCTCGCGGTATCTCCAGGAGTCCATCCGGTTCATGCGCGACAACCGCGATCGTCCGTTCTTCCTGTACTTCGCCCACATGTACGTACACCTGCCGATTTACGTCCAAGAACGATTCGCCGCCATTTCGCGCAACGGCCCGTACGGGGCCGCCGTGGCGTGCATTGACTGGGCCGCCGATGTCCTCTTGCACGAGCTGGCCGAGCTCGGCCTCGACGACGACACCATCGTGATCTTCACCAGCGACAACGGTGCGCTCGCCCGCCCCGGCGAAGGGTCCAACGCCCCGCTGCGGGCCAACAAGGGCACCACGTGGGAGGGCGGCCAGCGAGTGCCGTGCATCGTGCGGGGACCCAGCCGAATCGCTGCTGGCATCGAGTGCTCTGCGATGGCCACCGCGATGGACCTCTACACCACCATCGCCAGTTGGTGCGGAGTCGACGTGCCGGACGACCGGATCATCGACGGGCGCGACATCAGCGGTGTGCTCGAGGGCAAAACCGCCGAGTCCCCGCACGAGGCCTTCTACTACTACTCCGGTTCGAACCTGGAGGCGGTGCGATCGGGCAACTGGAAGCTCCACGTCTACAAGTCGGGGCACTACGGGAGCGAGGGCGCGCCCACCGAAGAGCTCTACGACCTCGCCGCCGACATCGGCGAGACGACCGATGTCGCTGCCGACCATCCCGACGTGGTGGCGCGCCTGCGCCAATTGATCGATCTGGCCCGCCACGACCTCGGCGACGCGGTCACCGGCGTCGAGGGTGCCCGCTGCCGGCCGGCCGGCCGAGTACACGACCCCGTAACCCTCACCACCTTCGATCCCAGCCACCCCTACTACATGGCCGAATACGATCTGGCCGACCGAGGCTGAAGACAAGAACTGGGTCGCAGTTAGGTTCGGGTGGGTGCCTTGGCGACGAGCTGCATCATCTCGCGAGCCACCATGGGGGCGGCGTTCTGGTTTTGGCCGGTCACCAGATTGCCGTCGACCACCCAGTGGTTGGCGAATGCGTCGCGGAACCGGGTGGTGCTCTCGAAGACCGCACCAACCCGCCGCAATTCGGTTTCGGGATGGTGGGGCGTGCTCTCGATGCCGAGCTCTTGAACCTGCTTGTCGGTTACCCCGGTGATCCGGCGCCCCTTCACCAGCGGCTCCCCGTCGGGCCCGGTGGCCAGCAGTAGGCCGAGCGGGCCGTGGCAGACGCCGCCGATCACCCGATCCAGCCGGTTGGCCTCGGTGATCTGGGCCCCTAGATCGGGCGAAAAGCCGAAGTCATAGGCCGCTCCCCACCCTCCGGCGAGGTACACGATGTCGTAGTCGGCCATGTCGAGGTCTCCCACCGCCTGCGACTCGGTGACCTTCTGGCGGAGGTCGTCGTCGATAAGGAAGCGGTCGTCGGCCTCGGTGCGGAGCACGGGTTTCAGCGACTGGGGATCCACGGGGATCTCTCCGCCGGCCGGGCTGGCAACGTGTACCTCCATACCGGCGTCCAAGAAGGCGTAATAGGGCACGGTCATCTCGCTGGAGAACACGCCGGTGGGCTTGCCGATGTCGAGCCTCCCGTGGTTGGTGGCCACCACCAGGGCTCGTCGCCCGGTGAGATCGGCCTTGAAGCGACGTTGGTCATCGGGATGCATGCCCACCTGCTGGAGCGCTTTGCGCAGCAGACGGGCAGGGGGCGGGGGCGTCTTGGCCATGGGACCCTCCAAGGGGATGCGCTCGGCGTAGGGCCAAGGCTGGTTGCGGTCGGGAACGCACTTGGTCCGCTCGGCGGCCAAGAGGTTGGTGAGATAGGTGAAGACGGCTTGGGCCGCCGGGTCGCTCGCCCGGTTGTGGGCTTCGATGGGGTCGGCGTCGAGGTCGTACAGCTCCCACTGGTCGGGGAGGGGCTCAGATCGATGGATCGGCCCGGCCGGTCCGCCGGAGGCCAGGTGGCGCACGCCCGGCTCGGTCCAAGTGTCGGGATCGTCGAAGCTCCGCACGATCTTCCACAGGCGGCCGGCACCGCCAGCCGCCGTGGCATCCGGCACCCGGACGACGAGACCCTCGAAGTTGGCGGCGACGTGGGCGGGCACCTGGATGCGCAGCGGGAGTGGCGGACGCACCGTCCGGCCCATCTGCCGGGCCATGGCGTTGGCCCCGGAGTCGCCCTCGGGCATGTTGTCGCGGGTCAGCAGGTAGACCGGCCGTTCGGTGTCGGGCGCCGATGTCCCGTCGACCACCGCCATGAGATCGCGGCCGGGAAGGGGGTGCACCTCGGTGTGGGTCTCCTGGAGTTGCCCGGCGGCTTCCTGCTGGTCGATGCCGGCGGCGGCCAACAGCGTCGGCACGAGATCGACATGGGAGCTCGGAGCATCGTCCACCTGGCCGCCCGTCGTCTCTTGATCTCCGATTCGGGCGATGGTGAACGGCACCCGGGTGGCCTCGTCGTACAGGTTGAACCATTTCTGGTGGAGGCCGCCGTGGGCCCCCAACA
This sequence comes from Acidimicrobiia bacterium, assembly GCA_022827725.1. GTDB lineage: Bacteria > Actinomycetota > Acidimicrobiia > Acidimicrobiales > Bin134 > Poriferisocius. Next base: position 11,414 of record JAJEIJ010000008.1, on the reverse strand, counting down.
GCTCGCCGTGGTCGGCGGTTCGCACCAGCACGGCGTGCTCTGATCCCCCCTCGGTGATGGCGCGGCGAACCCGGTCGAGCGGGCCGTCCACCTCGGCGTGGAGGCGGTGGTAGAGGTCGCGATACCCCTGAGCCCGTGTCCGATAGGCCCGTTCGATCAGCGGCGGCGGCCCGTAGCACGACAGGTAGGAGGCGCGGAAGGCGATCTGGGCGGCGGGTTTGGAGGAGAGATCCTCGTTATCGGTGGGCGACGGCGGCACCGGTGGCGGATCCCCAACGCCAGGGGTGCGAGGGCTGCCCCGCCGCAGCCATCCCGGGGCGAACACGATGTCGTGGGGGTTCACGAAGCTGGCCACCAGCAGAAACGGGCGGGCGGCCTCGGCATCGCCGGCCCGTCGGCGGGCGTAGCGGTCTTGGAGCCAGGCCACCACCCGGTCGGCAATCAGCGGATCCCGCACAAATCCGGTGTTGGAGAACGACGGACCGTGGGGCTCAGGGCCGATCCATCCGGAGAACCCGAACACACCGAGCGGATCGGCATCCAGATAGGCCCTCACGGCCATCTCGTCCACTGCGCCTTCGCTGTCGTTGGTGGCCAGCGCGCCCCCGGTGGCGGGGTCGAACAGATCGGCGTGGCTCATGTGCCACTTTCCCTGGTAATGGGTGTCGTAGCCCGCGGCCCGGAACCAGTGCCCAAGGGTGGGCACCTCGCCGGGGCGCAGCCACCGCATCCGAGAGTCGTTCCACATTTTCCCCAAGCCGTCGGTCTGGGTCACGCCGTGGACGTCGGGGTACTGGCCGGTGAACAGCGTAGGACGGCTGGGCACACAGGCCAGCGAGCCGGTGTAGTGCCGTATGAAGGAAACCCCGTGGTCCTCAAACCACCGGGCCCCGACCAGGGTGCGGCGGCGCCACTCGCGCAGCTCGTCGCTCTCATAGGGCGGGGCGGCCCGCTCCTGATCGGTCATGATCACAACCACGTCGGGACGATCGGTCATCGGTCGGACTCCAGCGATCGCGGGCTTGCTCCAAGGGTCATCGGCTTGTTCCCGCGGCCATGGCCAGATGGCGTTCGAGTCCGGCGAGCATGATTTCCGAGGCTCGGGCCAAGCGCTGGGCCGCAATCCGGGCGATTAGCTGCTGCGGTGGCCGTGGTCCGGCGTTCACTCGGCTGGTCAGCGACACCCGGGTCCCGCTGGCCATCTCCATGAGCGACCAGGTGTTGACCACCGTGCGGATCACCGGGGGAAGTCCCTCAATCGAGTAGGCCAGGGAAAAGCCCGGAGTCCATTCCACCACCCGCTCCACCAGGGAGCTGCGGCCCACCTGCACTCGGCGCACCGCGCCGACGCCCTCGGTCTGCTCACTCATCAAGCAGGAGTGATCGACGTTGGGCGCCCACTTGCTGATGGCGCCGAAGTCGCCTAGCACGGCCCACACAACATCGGCATCGGCAGCGACCACGGCGGTTCGGGTGGTCTCGCTCATGGCCGAAGGCCCCCGAGTGCAACCGCTGTCATTGCCGGGCCATCTCGGTGCGGGCCGCGGTCTCGGCATCGGCGGCTGACCGCGCTCCGAGTTCGATGACCACCTCGTGGATCTCCCCGGTGAAGTCGAACGAGCCCTCATAGCGCTCCGAGACCGGCGAACCGTGATCGAAGCCGATGCTGTCGCTCAGCAAGGAGATTGACCTCATCATGAACGGCAGTTCGGCTCGGCCACAGTCTCTTCCGTCGATGGCGATGCTCAAGTCCCCGGCAGTGCGGCTGGTGCGGCGGAGGCGCACGGCCAGGGTGCTGGGACCCTCGGGCACCGGCAGTTCAGACTCCACGATGGTGCGATCCATGAAAGCGTTGTAGTCGACCACCAAGCGATCATTCTGCACGAACACCGATATTCCCGCGCTGGCGCTGCCCGTGGCCCAGACAACCCCTTGGTCTCCTATGGCCCTGGTGACCTTCGCGGTCAAGTCCCATGCTCTTCCTCCCGGCGACGGGGAGGCCGACGATGGGATCGGGGAGATCGGCGGCCGGTACACGTACCGACGGCTGGTGGGGTGGGGCGAGCGGTCGTTCTGCCTCACCGCGAACAGCTCTATGGTCCGGTCGTCCAGCGGTAGAACCCCGTGGCGATCGGCCTCCTCCCACCACAGGCCGATCAGCTCTTCCAGCTTCTCCGGCTGGTCGGCGGCCAAGTCGAAGCATTCCGAGGGATCAGCGGAGAGGTCGTAGAGCTCCCATCGATCGTCGTCGAAGTCTTGGCCTTGGATGTGCCGGGTGACGGCCTTCCACCAGATGCCGTCCTGTTCGGCCACCAGCGCCCGCGAGCCGAGCAGCTCGTAGTACTGGAGCCGGTTGGCGGCCGGGGCGGCGGCGTCGCCCAGCACGGTGGCGAAAGAGTGGCCGGTAACCGGGAGCTGCTCGTAGCCCTTCAACGTGTTCGGCGGCGTAATCCCCAACAGTTCGTACAGCGTCGGGGCCAAATCGGAGACGTTGATGAACTGGTGGCGTTTGGTGCCGCGCTGGTTGGCCGCGATGCCGTCGGGCCAGTGGACGACCATCGGGACGTGGACGCCGCCTTCATGGGTGTTCTGCTTGTACCACTTGAACGGGGAGTTGCCGCACTGGGCCCATCCCCAGGGGTAGTTGGTATGGCTATGTGGGCCGCCGATGTCGTCGAGGCGCTCGACGGCCTCATCGGGGGTCTCGAGTATGCCGTTGAAGAATTTCATCTCGTGCATGACGCCGAAGGGCCCGCCCTCTTGGGAGGCGCCGTTGTCGGCCAGCACCATCAAGATGGTGTTGTCGAGTTGGCCAATGTGGCGCAGGCCGTTCACCAAGCGCCCGATCTGGTCGTCGGTGTGGTCGAGGAAGGCGGCGAAGGCCTCCTGGAGTCGGCTGGCCAGCAGCTTTTGGTTCGTCGGCAGGCTGTCCCAGGGCTCCACCCCGTCGTTGCGGGGGGCCAGCTCGGTGCCCGGCGGAATCACACCCAACTCGAGTTGCCGCTGGTACCAGCGCTGGCGCACATCGTCCCAGCCCTCGTCGTAGCGGCCGCGGTACTTCTCCAAGTAGGCGGGCGGGGCCTGATGGGGGGCGTGGGTGGCGCCGAAGGGCAGGTAGGCGAAGAACGGTCGGTCGGGCCGAACTCCCTTGCTGTCCCGGATCATCTGAAGAAGTTGGTCAACCAGGTCTTCGCTCAGGTGGTAGCCCTCGTCGGGGCCCGCCGGGGGGTCGATGTGGTGGTTGTCGACAACGAGTTCGGGGTGGAACTGATCGGTCTCACCGTCCAGGAATCCGTAGAACCGGTCGAATCCCCGACCCAGGGGCCACTGGTCGAAGGGTCCGGCCGCCGATGTGTCCTTGGACGGCGTCAAGTGCCACTTGCCGGCGCAGAACGTGGCGTAGCCCTCGGCTTTGAGAACCTCGGCCAATGTGGCGGCATGGTTGGTGATGTGGCCGAGCTGATGGGGGAAGCCGGTGCAGTGGTTCGATACCGACCGCATGCCCACCGTGTGCTGAGAGCGCCCGGTCAACAGCGATGCCCGGGTGGGGGAGCAAAGAGGGGTGACGTGGAAGTTGGTGAACTGGAGGCCGTCGGCGGCCAGTCGGTCCACATTGGCGGTGTCGATGTCGGAGCCGTAGCAGCCGAGCTGGGCGAAGCCGGTGTCGTCGAGCAGCACGACCACCACGTTGGGCGAATCCTCGCCGGGATGGGGCGGCTGCTCGAAGAACGGTTCCGAGTCGGCCAGGGTCTTGCCGATCACTCCGGGGAACGGACTTCGGATCGAAGAGCCAGCCATTGGCGTCACTCCTGTCCCGTGGCGATGGTGGTCAAATCGTCTCCGATGACAATCTCGCCCTCGTAGTGCTCGGCCGCCAGCGCAATCCACTCGGAGTACTGCTCGGCGGTGGGTGCCGGCACCATGTGGGTCAACACCAGCCGCGTGTCGCCCGCCTTGATGAGGGTGGACGGGCCCGCTCGATTGGCATCGGGCAGCGGCGAGCCGGTCCCCGTCAACACGATGTCCATCTGTTGCTCCTTTGCGGTTCCCGGTTGGTTGGGTCTATGGGATGGTGCTGGTGGCGCCGGTTGCTCAAGACGTCATTCCGCCCAAGCCCACCAAACCCCGGGCGAGCTCGATTTCACCCATGTGGCGCAGACCATGCTGGTAGTGCCAGCACTCGAAGGCGTCGAGAACGGTGATGCCTTGGGGCCCAGCGCACATCGCGCTGTAGGTGCTGGCGATCTGGGGTGGGTAGGGAGGAGCCACGATTACCCGCTCGAACTCGGCGGGGTCCATGCACTCGATATAGGCCTCAGTGCGGCCGAAGACCGCTCGCTGGTACTCCTTGAACGCCTCGAAGTCGCCGATGCGCTGATGGATCATGTCGCTGACGGGCCGCTCCTTGCCGTGGTCGTTGATGGCCATCTGCACTCGGGCCTGCCAGTCGTCGTTCCAGATGGGCAGCTCGCCGGAGATGCCCATGAAGGTTCCGTCCTGCATGTTTGTGTAGTGGAACAGCGAGAACGCGATGGGCAGCACCCCTTCCCGCTCGAAGTGGTTCACATGATGCAGCTCCATCGTGCCAACCGCCTGGTAATAGAGCGAGTGCATGGTTCGCATACGGCGCAACAGCGAGTCTTGGATGAGGTTCAGCGTGTCGACATTGCCCATGGCGGTCCTCGGGTCTCTCTCGCAGCAATCATTTGCCAGTAATACACGCAAAACTTAGGCTCTCGGCCTATGGCTCCGCAACCTTCGCTGCGCCCCTGAAGGCCCCAGCCGTCCAGCTCAGGGTTGGAGCAGGGCTTGCAGCCCAGAGCGGAGGACGGCTTCGGTCTCTGACACCGAGAGGCGGCGGTGGCGCCGCAGGTAGTCGATGGCGTCGAACTGGGACAGCGCGTCGCCAGCCGCCAGAACAGCCTGGCGGTCGGCGGCTTTGCGGGAGGACAGCTCGGGATTGAACTGGAGTTCGAACTGGTTGCGGAAATCGTCGCGGGCTCGGGCCACCCAGTCGCGAATCGGGGGATGAAGAGGTGCATTGTGCAACCCGGCCCGGTACACCGCGCTGGCTCTCTCGTAGAGCCTGAGCCGCATGGCCGCGAAGTCGTCTATCCGGCGGTCGAGAGGACCCTGTCCGATTCTGTGGAGGTGGCCGGCGTCTCTCATTAGCTCGCGATGGCGATGGATCGCGGCCTCGAGGAGCTCTCCAGGATTGGGGAAGTACCGGTAGAGCGACCGCAGGGAAAGGCCCGACCGCTGGGAAATCTGCTCCATGGTCGGAAAGAGAGATTCCTCGGCGAACATCTGGATGACGATGTCGAGAACGTTTTCGATATTGCGCTCTCGGCGGGCGACGCGCCCGTCGACCGGTGCGTCGGGGTGGTCGATATCGGTCATCTTCGTTCGACGGTAGCAGTCACTTGATCGGCTCAGCGGTCGACGACCGGGCCCCAGACCTCAAGAAGGCTTGCCCGGCATCCGCCCTCGACAGAACAAGACCCGGGTGGGGTCGGTTAGCGATCGGGCCACGTCGTCGACGGCCGGATCGGCGATCACGGCGTAGTTGGCATCGTCGCGGACGGGGTCGCGTGCGATGAGCTCCTCGGCGGCATCCGGCGCAACAAGGTCGAAACGAGGTCTTTCGTCCGTCGCGGTAGTCGGCGACGGGGCGGTATTTCATCAGGTTGAGCGCCCACATGGGCCCGCCAGGCTCGTCTCGCTGGAGCCAGGACCCCAGGTAGGCGTCGTTCAGCACCCCGTACCGCGGCATGGCAAGACCCTATAGTAGTGCGCCTTTTACTGGCAATAGTTGAAGGAGCCGGCGGCGACATCATTTTCCGCGATGACCGTCGGCGCCACCCACTGGGAGGACTCCGCAATAGGCGGTGCCGAGCTGCCCGGCCCGCGGCCCAAGTTCTTCTTTGCACCCAGTCAGATCGCCAAGCGCTCCGAGGAATGGGGAGCGGCCGAATTGACGAGGCGTATCGCCGAGGCATGGCACGAACTCGTCGACGACACCGGTCGCTGGCTCAGCGTGGTTCACCGAACGGGGTCTGAGGAGATCGAAGCGGTGTACCGCGACTTGCTCGAAGGCCGGGCCGACCCCGCTTTCGGCTATTCGAATAGGTCGGCGTGCGTGCCGGTGCGCACAAGATGCAGTTCGGTGCCCACCACGCGGTAGATCAACAGCCAGTCCGACTCTAGATGCAATTCCCGATAGCCCTTCCAATTGCCTCGCAGTGGGTGGTCTCGGTATCGAGCAGGCAGCTGTTCTTGGTTGACCAGGGCCTCAAGCGCTTCACTCAGTTTGGCGGGGTTCTTTTTGCGTGATCTGAGTGCCTTGGCGTCGCGTTTGAATTGGGAAGACCGGACGGGGGTCAGCACGTCATAGGTCGAGGTCGCTCAGGAGATCCTCGGTGCTCTCGAAGCGCCTGCCTTTGCCCTGTTCTAGTTCGGCCATGGCCTCTATGGTGGTGGCATTGGGCACCTGGACCGCGAACGGGAGCCGCCTTTCTTCTGCCACTCGGACCATGAGCAAGCGGATGGCATCCGAAATCGAAAGCCCCATTGCGTGGAGGGCCTCTGCTGCTCTTGCCTTGGTATCGGGGTCGATTCGGGCTCGCACGACGGTGTCAGCGCCCATGCCGGCTCCTTCGGTTAGATGCAAAGTGTAGCCTCATTGTAGCTACGACATAAGCGGTGTTCAAATCCTTTGACGGCAGGCGCGTGCTCTTCCCCGGGATGGGGGTGGGCCTCCATCCCGATGAGATCACCATTGCCCGCCTCCTGAGCGATAGAGCCGCTTGGGGGAGCCTTCCCGCAATGCCATGTCTTGGCTTCGATCTCGGACTAGCGGTTTTCGACACCTGTCAGTAGCGGTTTTCGACACGATACGAGCCCTGCTGCTGCGTAGCATGGTCGGAATCGCCAGGGGCTTCGGCGAGAGACGGGACTTGAACTTGAGAGAACAGCCCAACATCGTCCTGATCAATTGCGACGAACTCGGCTACGGCGACCTTGGTTGCTATGGGTCCACCGCGCATGACACCCCGGCGCTCGATCGCATGGCCGCGGAGGGGGTGCTGCTAACCGACTTCTAAGAACCGCTTCGGATTCCCCTGCCGCTGATGCTCGGCGAGGCGGTTGTCGAGGCCCAGCCCGACCAGGCCACCCTCACCTCGCGGTATCTCCAGGAGTCCATTCCACCACCCGCTCCACCCGGGAATCGCCAGCACATCGTCGAGGGGATTGAGAGCTTCCCCGAGGTCTTCCGCATGCTGTTTCGAGGCGAAAACCACGGAAAGCTGCTGCTGCGCCCCCTCTAGGCCGTGTTGACAAACCACGCGCTCTCGCACTCTGACTCCATGATCCAACGTTGGCGGCGGCATGCGGCACGCAATCTCACGGGGCGGACAGCGCTCGCCCTGGGCCTAGAATACGGCCGCTTGCTGGCCAAGAGAATATACGCATCATGCGGGATCGCTCAGTCGAATGGGGTCAGCCGGGGCGCGCCGAACTCGGCGGCCCATTTTCTGATGGCGCGGTCTTGGGTAGCGAGAGCGGCGTTCTCTGAGATCGCAGTAGCGGTTATGAACTGGTCCATCGGATCCTTGCGGAAGCCCTCGTCGAGCAGGCATACCGCGTGGACAGCAATCTCGGGAGTAACGGGGACAGTAGCCACGCCCTTCGACCTGAGAGACCAGATCAGGGCATCAGTCGCAGGAAGCGCGCTCAGATCGTTTCTGGGGCTGCGGCGGATCAACTCGATTTCCCAGAAGGTGGCGGCCGACACAACCAAGCCGCGGTTCTCCTCTGCCTCTCGCAAGGCGTCGAACAAGGATCCAGCCTTGCCGCCATCTCCAAGGGTTCCGCGCACATACGCAATGAGAATGTGCGTATCGAGCACGACTGGCTTGCTCATCTCGCGACCGTTGCCGTTGTGGCCGACTCCAGTCGCCCGCTTCTATTCGATGTTGGCATCCCACGCATCAACGACCTCTTCCCACTCATCATCGGAGTAGACAGGCGAGGCGGGTTCTGGATAGACGATTTCGCCGTCGCCATAGAGCCCGTAGATGCTGTCGGACCTGCTCCGGGGGATAGGTGAGACGACCGCCAAGGGCTTGCCGCGCCGGGTGACGATAATCTCGCCGTCTCCCTCCGACACGGCAGGAAGCAGCGAGAGGCACTTCTGGCGGAACTCGCTGATCGGGATCATCTTGACTTCAGGAACTTCCCCCACGAAGCAACTGTACATGTCCAACACAAATTGCACAACTACTTTTCCGGCGATTTGTCGACACAGGGTAGTGTGTTGACATATTGTGCTTGAGGTCGATAGACGTGTCAATATGAATTTTTATATTGACAACATTGCTCATATATTCAGATATACGTCAATATGGGACTGTATGCTGACAGGCGGACGGCTGTTGGGGAGTCGCGCATGGGGATGATGTCGTCGCCGCGCTATTGGGACGAGGAGGCTTACGAGTCCAGGCAGGCGGGCCCCGACGATGATCCCGCCTGCGTTTTTAGGGCGTTTATCCCCCACCCGATAGCCGACTGGGACGTCGAGATGGACGGCGAGTGCGTCGAGAGGGTGATGGTGGCGGAGGACGCGATACGCCGCCTAGGCGACGAATGCGGCGACGCGGCAGCGCTGCCCGCCGAATGGCTTGTCCGCCGAGCCGAGAGCGCAGCGTCTAGCACCATCGAGGGCGTCCACCCATCGGCGCGACGGCTGGCGCGGGCCGAGGCCCAGCTTGGCCTATTCGGTGAGCAGCCCCGCCCCAATGATTGGGAGGCCTTGCGAAATGTCAACGCCTTCGATCACGCGCTGGAAATCGCCGCCGAAAACAGGCTGCTCACAGTCGAAGACATTGCCTCGGTCCACCGAAGGCTCATGGAAGACGACCCCTCGGCCGGGAACATCAGAGCGAAGCAAAACTGGATCGGGCCGGGCAGGCTCTGGTCGACGCCGCTGACCGCCTCCTATATCCCCCCGCCCTCCGACACCGTCCAAGCGCTGATGAGCGATCTCATCGAGCGGGTCAACCGGGGCAAGGGCCACCCGATTGTGGAAATGGCCGTCGTTCACGCCCAATTCGAGATGATCCACCCGTTCGGAGACGGGAACGGGCGCACGGGCCGGGCACTGATACAGATGATGCTCCAGCGAAGCCGGCTGTCCCCTCCCTGCACACTGCCCATCAGCTCTGCCCTCGCTCTCCGCAAGGACGACTACATCGCCGCTTTGGAGCAGGCCGGCGTTGTGGCACAGCCCGACGACCCGGCGAGGTCGCTTGCGATCCGCCCGTGGATCGCCCTTGCCGCTGGTTCGGTGAGCGAAGCGGTGTCCTACGCCAGGCACCTCATCAAACAAGTGGCGGCCATAAAGCAGGGTTGGTTGAGGATGGTCACAGCCGAAGGCCGCCCCAGCAAGCCCGGCATGAGGCTGATCGACCAACTCCCCGCGCATCCCGTCCTGAACGCGGAGAAGGCGGCTGAACTGCTGAGAGCTTCCTGGAGGACTGGGGCCCGCGCCCTGGCACAACTCGAGCAAGCAGGCGTCCTCGTGCAGCGCAGCGCAGGCCGCCGCAACCGCGTATTTGAGGCCGAGGCGATCACCGCCGCCTTCTCAGCCGCCGCCGACCTGTCGCCCGTCCACTTCGAGCAAGACCCGCCATACGGCAAATCCTGATCTCACGTAGCTGCGGCAGACCATCGGCCACAGCCGTGTTCCACGTAATCGACCCCAAACGCCATGGAGGTCGAGCACTATGTCAAAGTCGTCCATCAGGCCATCGCGTCCCACCAGCGCAGGCAGTTCCGATCCCGCTCCTGGCCGGTAGGGGTCACGCCAACCTTATGAAGCCGTGGTGGAGCTGGCTGGAGGTCAACTCCAGAGGGTGCTTATGGGGATTGCCCAGAGGCGGTCGCCGAGGCGGAAGGGGCGGGGGCCGGTGTGGAGCACGACTCCGGCTAGGAATCGGTTGTCCATGCTGTCGCGCAGCCAGGCGAGGTGGCGGGCATCGTCGGGTGTGGGGGCAGCGGTGGCTTTGATCTCGATGCCGATGATGTGCTGGGCGTCGAGTTCGGCGACGACATCGATTTCGTGGCGACCGTGGTGTTGGCGGAGGTGGTATAAGCGGCAGCGGTGCTCGCTCACTGTGGCCTGGGCCCGCAGCTGGGCGACGACGAAGGTTTCCAGCAGGCGCCCGAGCAGATTTGCGTCGCGCATGGCGGTATGTTGGGTGGCCCCGGTTATCGAGGCCAGAAGCGATGAGTCGATGAGGTGCCGTTTCGGGGCGAGGGTCAGGCGCTTGAGCCGATTCGAAGTCCATGCCGGCAGCTCGTCGATGACATATATCCGGCTGAGCAGCTCCTGATAGCCCAAGGCGGTCTGCCGGTTGATGTTGGCTGCGCTGTAGAGGGTGGTGTCGTCCACGATGCCGCCTGAGTGGAGGGCATAGGCCTCGAAGTATCGGCTCAGTCTCACGCTGTCGTGGCCGGTGCCCGCCATTTGGACATCGCGGGTCACGATCTCCTCGGTGTAGGTGTCGAGCCAGCCCCGGCGCGCTCGGGGGCCAAGCGATAGGGCCGCTTGGGGGAAGCCGCCTCGCAGTGCCATGTCTATGTAGTGCCGCAAGTTCAGCCGTTCGCGTGGAGCATCGGTTGGGGTGTTGGCGGCGATCCGGTCGATGAGGGGTGCGGTCGGGGTTCCGAGTTGTTCGTCTACGGTCATGGGGTACATGGCGATGCGAGTCACCCGGCCCGTGCCCGGCCATGTCTTGGCTTCGATCTCGGCTCTCACCGATCCCGTGAGGATGAACCGGCCTGGGCGGGGCTCGGTGTCGCAGGCTCGTTTGACCGCGCCGAGCACTTCGGGCACTTCTTGCCATTCATCGAGAAGCACCGGCTCGGGCAGGCCGTCTAGGGCGGTGTCGGGGTCGGCGGCCACGACCGCTGCCTCAGCAGGGCGGTCTAGCCTGATGACCGTGCGGGCGTGCCGTAGAGCTGTGGTGGTCTTACCCGATGCCCGCGGCCCGACAATCGCCAAAGCGGGCAGCTCCGCGAGAAGCTCTGCGATCAACCGGTCGGCCAAACGCTCCCTGTACTCAGCCACCGTCATAGACTAGCGGTTTTCGACACCTCAAACTCGCGGTGTTCGACACCCATCACTGGCGGTTTTCGACACCGGTGCGAGTCCGGCTGCTGTGGCTCGGAACGAGTCGCTTGCCTGTCCTTTTGGATACCCAGGTATTTTTCTGTGGATGCACGGCGGAAGGTGCTGCTCTACGCAGGTCAGAAAGGCTTGCGGGGGGGGGGGGGGGGGTAAATAGCATCTGGTTGTTGTTTGGCCTTTAAATTTTTTAAGCCCCCGGCGGCGGGTGGTGCTTGTGTGGCTT